>CALAPX010000336.1 GCA_937888355.1 uncultured Spartobacteria bacterium | reverse complement strand
GCTTTTTTTGAGGGGGAAACCGATCCCGCCCTATGTGAATGTGTTGATGAGGTGTATCGGATGCGTGTTGGACAGATGGGAAAACTCATTGATGCCGCCCGCAAGAGTGCTGCAGAGGGGGCTATCATGGCTGGGCAGATCGCGCCCGGGCACTTGTTTGATTTGCGCCCTGATTTCAAGGCGTTGGTGATACTGGCAAAATTGCGAGAGCGAAATGCAGAGACGTTGTTTGGGGCTGTCGCTACAGAATTGGAAAATGCCAGTGTGCCGGTTCTCTCTGCTGTTACGTTTCTTGAGAGTCACCTTGCCGGACAAGGCTTGATTGCGGGTCCTGCCTTGAAACCCAGAAATCTTGTGGATTTGGAATTTGGCAACCGCATTGCAAAAGAGACAAGCCGACTTGATATCGGTCAGACAGTGGTTGTGAAAAACGGCACAGTTCTGGCAGTTGAGGCATTTGAGGGAACAAACGAGGCAATCCGTCGGGGAGGAAAACTTGGCCGTGGGGGAGCGACGTTGGTTAAGGTTTCGAAGCCGGGTCAGGACATGCGGTTTGATGTGCCTGTCGTTGGGGAGCGAACACTTGAGGTTGCTGCCGAGGCAGGGATCAAGTCAATCGGAGTCGAAGCGGAGAAGATATTGCTATTGGACAAACCCCGAGTTTGTGCTTCAGCCAAAGCACGCGGGATATCTATTTACGGACTATGAACATTATAAGAACTGGGGTCGTTGGCGTTGGGCACATGGGAGCGAACCACGCCCGAATTTACAGTGAGTTGCCTGGAAGTTGCTTGTCGGCTGTCTATGATACAAATATCGAGGCTGCGGAGGCCGCCGCCAAGAAATTCGGTTGTAAAGCGGCCCGCTCGCTTGAGGAGTTTGCCGGGATGGTTGATGCAGCCACGATCTGCACCCCCACAGTAACCCACTACGCTACCGGGATGGATCTTCTCGAAAAGCGTCTCCATTTGCTTATTGAGAAACCAATTGCTGACTCACCAGCGCGAGCGCGCGAGTTGTCCGAGTGTGCTTCCCGATTTGGCTGTGTCCTTCAGGTCGGGCACATCGAGAGATTCAATCCCGTTTTGCACGCACTTGAAGCTCAATTGAAAAACCCCCGTTTTCTTGAGGTGACTCGATTGTCGCCATATCCGAACAGAAGTACCGATATCGGTGTCGTTTTGGATCTTATGATTCATGACATTGAGATTATTTTGCACCTTGTGCGCTCCCCGCTGATTGGGATGGATGCCGTTGGAATTCCAGTTCTTGGAAAGGGTGAGGACATTGCCAATGTGCGATTCCGCTTCGAAAACGGATGTGTGGCAAATGTCACCGCCAGTCGCATCAGCCAGGAACGGGTTCGGAAAATCAGGGTTTTTCAAGAAAATGCATACCTGTCGTTGGATTACAAAAACCAATCCGGCTACCTTCTTCGGTTGGCACAGGATGATGAAAAAGAAAGCTCCGGCATCGGAAAACTCATCGGGTTGGCCACGGATTCTAAAATCGTGACTGATTTCAGCGGTCGCCGGATCGTGCGTGAGCCTGTTGCTGTTAAAAAAGGCGAACCTTTGCGCATCGAGTTGGAGTCATTTCTTCAATGCGCTCGCGGAGGGTCAAAGCCCAAAGTCACCGGTCTAGCTGCTGCTGATGCCCTGGATATTGCTCTTGAAATCACCAAGCAAATCCAAGAGGCAGAAGCCTCACGCTCTGTAACACAGTAGAATTCAGACAGGGAACGGGGTTTCGCCTTGAATCAAATCGTCAAGTG
>CALAPX010000335.1 GCA_937888355.1 uncultured Spartobacteria bacterium | reverse complement strand
CAGCGAATGTGAGCAGAGTGATTCAACACATGGATTTTTTGCGGATAGGGAAAAGGTTCCCGAAACGTTGAGGTGTTTTGTCTTGGAAAAACTGACAGAAAATGACCTCCAGTTAATCAGAAAATTTAGCCCCCTGTCGGGATAATACCTCCTCATTGGGAAGAAGTAGGAATATATGTAGTGAATTGATGAATACTTTTACAGAATTCGGCCTACTGCCCACCTTACAGGAAACGTTGTTGGAAAAGCGGATCTTGCGTCCGACGGAGATTCAAGTTCGGGCGTTACCAGCGCTTCTGAGCGGGCGCTCGATCGTGGGCATTGCCGAGACTGGGAGCGGAAAGACGCTGGCGTATGCGCTTCCGGCGATGCACCATATTAAAAGTCTGGAAATCGCTGGTGATGCGATCACACTTTCTGCTCGGCCAAGGGCTGTCGTGGTTGTTCCAACTCGGGAACTCGGTGAACAGGTCACGAAGGCCTTCAAGCCATTCACTCACACGACTCGTCTCCGCGTTCGATCGGTGCTGGGCGGCACCACCACGGAAGTTGCGAAGAGAGGTCTGGCTGGGCCATTTGAGATTCTCGTCGCAACACCGGGTCGTCTTGTGCAAATGCTCGAGAGGCGGCTCGTGGAATTGGACGATGTGCGAATGCTGATCCTCGACGAAGCCGACCAGATGCTCGATCACGGATTCATGCCTGATGTCACGCAAATCATCCAAGCTTGTCCGCAAAGGCCTCAACTGGCCTTGTTCTCGGCGACCGTCTCGCCAGCGATCGAAAAACTCATTGCCGATTTATTTTCTGGAGCAGAAGTGATTCGGAGTGCGGGGAGCCATCGCGTCGTTCCGACACTCACGACCCTGCAGCAACTCGTCATTGATGGTAAGCGGTTCCCGCTGCTGGAGCGTTTGCTCAAAAAGAAAGTGGAGGGCGGAACGATCCTGTTTACAAACACGAGAGAGCAATGCGACAAGCTCGCTGCCGAACTCGCTGCCGCGAATATTGCTTTTGTGATTTATCGTGGAGAAATGGATAAAGTGCAGCGTCGGCAGAATCTGAAACTGTTTCGCGAGGGGGGGGTGGATCTACTCGTTTCGACCGATTTGGCCTCACGCGGGCTGGATGTCGAGCATGTCGGAAGAGTGATTAACTATCATTTGCCTCAGCAGATCGAAAATTACCTGCATCGGGTCGGACGTACCGCCCGCGCGGGGCGTCCTGGGCTTGTGGTGAACTTCGTCACCGAGCGAGACGCCCCCCTTGCCAGCCAACTTGAAAGCGTCCGCGCCCTTCCGACGCCTCAACCTCCCCCGCCTCGCCACAGCCCACGCAAGATCCAACCACTCCGAAAGCGGATCCGTAGGCGTTTTTAATATCTCTCCCCACCCTGTTGCTGCTGGGTATTCTGGGGTTTATTCGCAGAAGCAACTCCAGCAACCCATCGTAATCTTCATGTCCTACGCGTCCTCAGAACCCTTCCCGATAAGCCTGAAAAAGGTCACCAACCTCCTGTGGATCATATTCTTTGTTTGTGCCATTCCTGCGGTTGCAGAAGAGAGGCCGAACATCGTTTTTATCCTCTCTGAAGATAACGGCTCCTTTTTGGGATGTTACGGAGACAAAAACGCCCAAACGCCGAATCTCGACAAGCTTGCCGCCGAGGGGCAGCGCTACACCAACTGTTTTGCCAACGCCCCCGTCTGCGCCCCCGCACGGTGCACCCTTCTCCTGGGAACCCACGCCACCACCGCCGGCACCCACCACATGCGCAGCGCCTACAAAGTTTCTTCAGCCCTTATCCCCTTCCACCATCCCCTCCAAAAAGCGGTCTATTTTGTGACTGGATCCAAAGGGGACTACAACAATGCCACGTACCGAAAGGAGCACCTTTGGAATGGACAGGCCGGCAAGGGGGATCATTTCAACCGGGGAGACGCTTTTCCCAACTTCTTTGCCGTTTACAATATCGAGCACTCCCACGAGTCGCGCGCCTTTGGCAACCATCCCACCAAAAAACTCCAGCACCCGCTGGAAATCCCCCCCTACCAAATCGACAACCAAGCCACCCGCGACGATTGGGGAAAGGTCTATTCCTCCATTGAAAAAATGGACGAAAGCGTTGGCGACTTCCTCAAGGCCATTGAAAGGAACGGCGAGGCAGACAACACCATCATCTTCTATATCTCCGACCATGGCGGGATCATGATCCGCTCGAAGCGGTACCTCTACGACTCCGGCACCCGTGTTCCGTTCATCGCCTACTTTCCCGAAAAATGGAGGCACCTTGCTCCTGAAGGATATCAGCCCGGATCCACCTCCGAGCGCCTTGTCGATTTCACCGACATCATCAAAACCTTGCTCCACCTCTGTGGCGTGGAAATTCCCGCTACCTACACCGGCAACATCTTTGCCGGAAAATCCCCAGAACCCGCCAAGGAAAGAGTGCTCCTCTTCTCCGGGCGCTTCGATGAATCCCAGGACTGCTCCCGCGCCCTCACCGACGGCCGCTACAAATATATCCGTAATTACGAACCCGACCGCCGCGCCCACCAACTTCTCCAATACCCCCTCGGACAGAATGCCCAAGTCGCCCACTACCGTGCGTATGCGAGAGGCGAAACCAACAAAACCCAGTCAGCCATCTTTGAGTGCCATGTCCCTGAAGAATTCTACGACACACAATCCGACCCGCACGAGGTCAACAACCTGATCACCTCCCCCGCGCATCAAGATCTGATCACGGACTTCCGGCAGTCGCTCGATCAACACCTCATCGACACCCATGACCTCGGTTTCATCCCCGAGCCCCTGATGGAATCCGTCAATAAAGGCGATACCACCATCTACGAATGGGCCAGAGAAGAGGGCAACTACCCGCTGAAGGAAGTTATCGCCCTTGCCAACCTGGCTTCCTCCCAAGACCCCGCCAACATCCCGACCTTTCAAAAAGAACTCGGCAACGCAAATCCCGTTATGCGCTATTGGGCCGCACTAGGTCTCCGTGTCCTTGGGAAAGACGCCGCTCCTGCTGAACTTGATCTCATCAAAGCGAGCAATGACAGTGATCCAAGCGTTCGCATTACTGCCCTCACCGCCCTTGGAAAAATCAAAGGCCCGCAATCATCCGCCGACTTACTGCTTGAGGAAGCCGTCTCGGCAAACGGGAACATCCACTGCAACTGGGCACTCGGTGGCCTCAAACTCCTCGATTACAGATCGCTCAAAAACCACCCCAAATTCGGCAAACAAAATCTCTTTAACAAAGGCCCATACTCCAACTGCAGCAGGAATGACCTACTCAATGGAAAAACCTACACCCACTTGCCTGAATGAGAGGGTCACACCCAGTC
>CALAPX010000334.1 GCA_937888355.1 uncultured Spartobacteria bacterium | reverse complement strand
TATCGCCAGCGCACGGAATGGAACGTCCGCGATTCTGACGCCACAGTCATCTTCACGATCCGCCCTCGACTGACAGGAGACTCGCTGCTGGCAAAGCGGTTTGCCGAGCTGCACAACAAACCTGTGCTGCATCTTTACCCCTCTCAGGGTTATCAGCAAGTGGAGGCTTTGCTTGGATTCACCGCGGGAAACTGCGTATCCGTCCTGAACATCGCGGGCGCACGAGCGTCAGAGGATCGTGGTATCTATGATTTTGTGAAAGCAACGCTCGAGGATGCGTTCTTCCCAAAACCGTCCGTCTGGATCGGTGGCCCTGGAGAAGGCTAATTGTGCGCGACCGGCTTCGGCTCAGCTGATGAGGCCGTTGGCTCGGCGGATGCGGTTGAGGCAGGCGGCGGGGGATTTCTTGAGGGAGTGTTGCCCGATGCGGATGACTTTCCATCCTTGGGGCAATGGTGCCAACTGCATCTGCCGCCAGGCGGCGTAATGTCAAAAGTCAAGATGTGACCCCACTTGCCTGCGGTGGGAAGCTGCGGAACCTCTGATCTGGTTTTCACGAAAGTCATCACTATTTCCGAGGCATAGCAGATTTTCGGACAGTTCCGCGATGGCCGGAGCCAAGAACGCGGTGGTCCTGCGCCACCTTGTGCAGGAACACCGAGCAGCTTGACAGGTCCGAACAAAGGCCATAGGGTGCAGACGAGAAATTATTATTTTATGAGTTATATTTTATCTGACTTTTTCCCGGGCGCGACTGAGCAAGATTACCGGGATGAGATTGCTGCTGTTCATCCCGATGGGGCCTTGCCTGAAGGGCAAATTCATCATGCGGCCGGCCAGTCCGATGACGGAGTTTTGATTGTGACGATTTGGGATTCGAAGGAGTCGGCCGATCGATTCCTTTCTAAGGTTCTAATGCCGCATGCGGCCACAGCGTCCAATGGTCTTCGCGGGAAACGCCAGCAGATTGGTGCCGTCGGTTTTAACCCGTAGCCGGAATGGTGCAGTAGGAGCAGCGCTCTCTGTGCTGCAACACAGGTAAGTCGGTTGGTCTTCGGGCCCGGTCAGCACTGCGGGCAGCCTTGCCAGAAAAAGCCGACGACCAACACGGCAAGCTTCTGCAAGGTAAGCGTCACATGAAGCACCCCCTACCGTAACGGTCGTAGTCGTCATAGTCTGTGCGCATGATGGATACGACAACGACGGGAGCAATCTTGGTTCAGGACACGTGGGGTCGGGTACGCACGCCCGGGCCGCGGCCTGCTTGTCCAATGTCCTGAGCGCCGACTTCCGCGTGGAAAACCTCCGGCGCCCACCTGCCAGTCGGCCACGCCGATTGCGGCCAACGTGGCGCCATCCTCTTCACCATCGTCCAAGCCTGCCGCCACCGGGGCATCAATCCCTTCGACCACCTCAAGGACGTGCTGACCCAAATCCCCCACCACACCAACAAGACCGTCGCCCAACTCACCCCGGAAAACTGGCTCAAAAACCGCCAGTCTCACGCGGGCCGTGCCGCCTGGGCGTAGACGTCGTTCATCGCGTCTACGACACCTACGACAGCTTCACCGGCGCGCCGTCAAAGGGGGTGCTCGGTGTGACGCTTACCGATAACAAGCGGCGCAGACAAACAAGCGGGCCAGTCTGCACAGTTTCCATTCATCACTCATTGGTTTTTCTCCAATATTCAGCCAACAAAGGTGTGCCAAAAGTGTTTACGGCCGTACAGTGCTATAAATTCTAATGTGGCAGCCGTCACTTCGGCTCGCTAGAAATGAGTTCATCTGGCGTTAGTAACTAATTTCGGTGAGCAACAGCGCACAAGAGGCATTGTCGCGGATACCCTTGATCTTCGCTCCATAAGCCAGGATAAGATTGGGGCTCATCATCGGCAGTATGATTTTGCTCGCGATCATCTCTTGCCCTGCCTCGAACCATAGCTTATTGGCCTCCTGCGTCGTGCGGGCCGCAAGTGCCCTGCGCCTCAGCTCGGCCGTTCGCGGATTAAGCAATGATGGATAGTCAGCTGCGCCCGCACGGTTCGCCCAGACCGATCCCTTTGACAAACCAAAGAAGTTAATATAATTGGAGGTGCCGAAATAATCTGGCTCGAAGAACACTGCGGTTAACGGAATATGTTCGCCGTTTGCCGCTTTCCTCCACTCCGCGAATGATGGTGCCGGAAGAAGCTCAAGTTCAATGCCAACCTTTAGAAGGTCTTCCCGGACTCCCTTCATCATCACAGAGAAGTCGACCCCATAGACATTGAGCTCTGGATAGATCGATTTCAGCTTGAACCCAACAGCGAGTCCTGCGGCCGCCAGCAATTCCTTGGCCTTGGCCGGGTTAAATTCGGGGGTCGGGTGCCCTGCGCCTCCCGGGAAATCAAGAGGGATCGGGGCTGCAAGAAGGCGGCCACCGTCAAGGCCCAGCGTCAACTCGATTAGTGCGTCGCGATTGATGGCGAGCGAGATGGCCTGCCTGACTTCAGGTGATAGATTGACCCCTATGTCCTTCGCGCCAGGCGCTAACGCGAGATAGATAAATTTATTAGAGGGCCCGACATCAACCTGGACGCCGCTGCCCTCAAGCGTCTTCGCGGTTCTGGAATCTATCTGCATCGCGATATCCGCCGTTCCAGATCGCAGCATTTCAGCCTGAGCTTTGGCACCCTTGACTTGCTGGAAGACTATACCAGGCACCAGTGCCTTCGTGCCCCAGTAGTTCTCATTGCGCGTGAGCCGAAGTGCCTTGCCGGTGGAATAGCTATCTAGGACGAACGCCCCACTTCCAGCCGAATGGGTTAAAAACCATGCCTCGGCCTTATCAGATTTGACGGCTGTCTCGTCTGAGAGGGCTCCGTTAGCTATCGCAACGTCGCTATTAATGATGCTGAACATGCCAGCGGTCAGTAGCTGCAGGAAATCCGAATGTGGCCCAGTGAGCCTGATGATGACTGTTTGGGCATCGGGCGTCTCAATAACTGCAATTTCATCAGCGAGATGTGCTCCTTGACCCTTTATATTCTTCAGCCTCTCTAGAGACCATTTGACATCCTTTGACTCCACCGGTGAGCCATCCGAAAAGCAGGCATTGCCATCAAGCTTGAATGTGAACTCAGACTGCTGGTCATTGACCTGCCACGACTTGGCGAGTAGGGGCTTGATCCTGTTGTCGTCGTCGAGTGTAAGAAGTTGCTCATAGACTGATACGGCATAGATATTAGCTGTATCAGTATAGATTTTTGAAGGATCCAGAGTCTCGATTTGCATGAGGTCACTCGCGATGACCAGATCACGACCATGTGCGCTGGCGACCGGCACCATGAAGCTCAATGCGGCAAAACCGATAACAGTGGCGCAGACAAACAAACGGACCGGTCTGAACAGTTTACATTCATTTTTCATTGGTTCTTCTCCCCAAAATTCAGCCAAAAAGACCTCTCGAACATTATCTCTTGCAAAAGCTGGTTAAGCAACAGTTTTTCTGTAAAAGTTGGATTGGGTGATGTGGTTGGTTGTGGTGGTTGAGGATTATTTGAGCAGTTCTGGGCTGAGGTAAGCTGTGGAAGTTTCCCAGGGGAAATGGGGTCAGTGTGCATATTCTTGCAGTGCAGTGTTGAGAGTTAACGCGCAGTGGCTGCATTTTGAGGGATGGCGAGGAGTATTCGGCTTGAATATGCGGGAGCGAGTTACCATGTGATGGCGCGAAGTTCGACAGGGCTCTTTGTTACAGATGGAGCCGCTTCAAGCTTGGCCTCGACCCGCACGCGGGTGCCACGCAAGTCCGGCGGCAACAGCAAGTGTAGCGTTCCATCGGGACAGGGGTCCAAGACGGCCGTAATCGTACTCATCTGCGTATATTAATTTGCAAGACTTCCTCCCGCAAATCGTATTCCGGCTTCTGACCTGTGATGTCTGACCCCTGCCAACTGATACTGACGGCTGCCAACCGCAAACCGCCTTCGGCGGTCGATTAGATTCGTCCGGCTTCGCGCTCGATACGGAGAAACTCACCGGGCCTCTGGATGAGCAGGTCATACACAGTCTGCCCGAGAAGGGAACCGAAGTCGCGGCGGTCGAGGGTGAGCAAGACATCGGCGCAGGCCAGTGCGGTGCAGAGGACCGGCTTGTCTTTCGTCACATCGAAAACAAGAGGCCAATCAAAAGTCAGCACGTCATCCTCGACGATGACTTTTCCGCGCATAGCTAACCAGGCATCCACCGCAGCGCGCGGCTTGTCGGCGAGATTGTCCTGTATTTCGCGCAGCACCCAGGGTGATACGCGCAACTCCCACCCTTGCGAAGGAGCCAAGTCGAAGACTTGCCGCGAGGCACCGGTTGCCGAGAGCGCGGCAGCCAATGCCGTGCTGCTGTCGAGAAAGATCCTCAACGTCCTTGCCGGAAGCGTTCGCCATCGGCCTCATCCTCGGCCACCATGGCGGCCACCTCTTCGGCAGAATAAATGCGAGGCTGCGGTTGTGCGCGGTCTTTTCTCAGGCGCACGGCAAGGAACCGCAGCAGTTCCTCCTTCTTATCGGCCGGCAGCATGTCTGCTGCGGCTTCGATTTCCTGGACTGTGCTCATGACCGAACCATAGCGCACACGGCCCTTTGCCGCAAACGCGGAGTCGGGGGCGGATTTCTCTCATGGAGACACGGAGAACTGTCATCAGGCTATCGTCCTGTGACTCCTACTTCTTCACCCGCCACCGCCACTGGGCCCAGCCGCGTTCCGCCATTCATCATTTTGCATTCAACATTCTAAATTAAATCCCCCCATACCTCTGTGCCTTCGTGAGAACGCTCGGGCTCTAGCGGCCGATTGAGTACAAATACCGCTCATACTCGTCGTGCGGACCGATCCAGAACCAAACAAGCCCCTCCGACGAGTCATAAGCCAAGACCCGGAAGTCCAAACCTACGCGTGCCGACCACAGGCGCCCGGCCTTCTTCAGTTGCAGAGAAGGATGCCGAGGATCGCGCTTAAGCAGATCGAAATTTTTATCGGCCAGCGCCTTGATCTTTTTGGGAAGGCGATCGTAATGCTCCCAAAAAGATTTGCGCGCCAGGTGCTTCACAGCGGACGGATCTCGCCGCGCTTCAATTCCTCATCGATCTCGGCAAAGACCGCATCGAACTTTCCGCTCTCGGCATCGCTGGAGATTTGCTTGTCCCACGCATCCGAGCGGAAGTGGTCAAACCAGGCCGAAAAGCGGGACAACTGCTCTTGGCCCAACTTGGCAACCTCTTGCTTGATTTGCTCGACACTCACGGAGGGAAGAATAGCGCGCGGGTGTCGGTATCGCAAACGCGGATTCGGGGACGGATTGCTCTCACGGAGACACGGCGAACACAGAGAACTGTCATCCCGTCCTCTGACTCCTAACTCTTCACCCGCCACCGCGGCCCCGCCACGTTCCGCCATTCGTCGAGGAAT
>CALAPX010000333.1 GCA_937888355.1 uncultured Spartobacteria bacterium | reverse complement strand
CTGAAATACCGCGAAACCGGCTACGACACCGAGTTCACCGGCACCTTCGAGTGCGATGACGAGTTCCTGAACCGCTACCGCGAAAAAGCCCTGCGCACGCTTTATGTGAACATGCGCGACACCTACATGGATTGCCCCGAGCGCGAGCGCGCCCAATGGTGGGGCGATGTGGTCAACATGATGGGGCAGGCCTTTTACTCGCTGCCCCCCGACAGCAGTCGGCTGACCCAAAAGGGCATGGTTGAGCTGACAAACTGGCAGCGTGACGACCATGTCCTCTTTGCACCAATCCCCGGAAACTGGAAAAACGAACTGAAGCTGCAAATGCTCAACTCCGTGGGCTATTTCGGGTTCTGGACCTACTACCAATACACGGGAGACCTTGAGACGATTCGTTCTGTCTATCCCGCCGTGAAGCGCTACCTGTCGCTCTGGAACATGGGCGATGACGGGCTCGTGGTCTCTCGGGGTGGATCATGGACGGATTGGGGAGAGAACAAGGATTTCACTGTCTTGAACAACGCTTGGTATTACCTCGCGCTTCGCGGGCAGAAGCTCATGGCCGAGGCCATCGGGGAAACGGCTGACATTCCCGACATCGAGGCCCGCATGGGGAGCATCGAGAAGAATTTCAACAAGACCTTCTGGACCGGCACCGAATACCGCTCGCCGGGATACAAGGACGAGACCGATGACCGCGGCCACGCGCTAGCCGTCCTCTCCGGCCTCGCAGGACCTGACAAATACGACGCGATTCGCAAGGTCTTCGCCACCCAGGAGCACAGCAGCCCCTACATGGAAAAATATGTCGGCGAGGCGCTCTACCAAATGCGCTTCGAGGACGATGCGATCGCCCGCACCAAGAAACGCTTCAAGGGAATGGTTGATGCCCCCGAAACAACCCTCTGGGAAATTTGGGACAGAGGCACCAAAAACCACGCTTGGAGTGGCGGCATGCTAACGCTGCTGTCCCAATACGGTGCCGGCGTGGCACCGGTCACGCCAGGATACGGGACTTACCATGTCCTCCCGCAAATGGGCCCGCTCAAACGAATCAAAACGGTTGTTCCTTCGGTCAAGGGGAACATCGCGGTGGAACTCCGCAACGAACCCGCGGAATTTTCGCTCGACCTTGTCTCGCCGAAAGACACCTCTGCTATCGTCGGTATTCCAAACCGCAATGGCATCTCTCCCGTGACGATCACCGTCAATGGGCAACCAGTCTGGGAAAACGGGAAGCCAACCGGCGCGGTGGATGGCATCGCCTTTAAGGAAAACGAGGAACACTACACCACCTACACTGTGGAACCCGGTGCTTGGGTTTTTAAGGGCAAGTTCAACCACTAAAATTGAGTCAGGGCTGGTCCCTTTGGCGGTTTTTTAAATGGCAGAATTAAACGCAAAATGGTAATTCCAAAGCGGAAATTAGCCGTTTAGCGTTTTGGAGGTAGGGGTATAGTTGTCAGTTCATGAGGTTCGCACCCCTTCTCTTGCTGTCCGCCTTGGCGGGATTTCAACTCTGTATTGGCCAAACCACCGCCCAGAATCCCCCCGCTCCAGTAGCAACTTGGTCGTTCGAAGATCAGGCCCGCACTGCGCCGGGGGTTGTTGGAAAAGCGATGAATTTTGATGGCTTCACTTCGGTGGTTTCAGTGAAGCCCGAGCAAGCTCCAATACTCGATGGAGCCTTCACGATTGAAGCCTGGGTGGCTCCGCAGGTGTATCCGTGGAACTGGGCGGCGATTCTCAACCAAGAACGGGACCACAAGGAGGGTTGGTTTTTCGGCATCGGCGGCGATGGACGCCTCGGGCTGCATGTGGCCAAGGATGGAAAATGGATCGAGTGCAATTCGAAGTCCCAACTCCCGCTGCTCAAGTGGACGCATGTCGCGGGAAGCTATGACCCCGCGTCCGGCCTGAAGGTGTTCATCAATGGAAAACTCGAAGGCGAACTCAAAACAACCGGGCCGATCACACCGGCGAAGGGCGTGGATCTCCTCATGGGCCTGAGCCATACGAAAACATTTCCGATCCGTACGGAGCGTTCTTACAGCGCCTCGTTCATGTCGCCGATGCTTCTCGATGGCCTTCTGGACGAGGTGAAAATCCACAACCGTGCGTTGACCGACGCCGAGGTCGCCCAGTCTTACGCCGCTGTGCAGCCGAGGGTCGGGCAGCCGCTGCAATTCCGCCGTATGCCGTCCGGTCCGGAGGGTCCCGGGGAGTTTGGTGCGGTCTATACGAGGCTCAACTACGCGCCGGAGTGGGAACGGCATTGGAGGGTGGGGGAATTCCCCGACATCCTCGTGCGCTTCGACGAGTCGCCGAGCCGGATTGTGTTCTGGCGCGGCACGAATTACGGCGCGTGCTATGTGAGCGAGAACGGTCTGTGGGCGGGCGACCAAAGCCTCGAGGCTAATAGTAACGAGACTGGCTGTTACGAGCACATGGCCGACAAGAAGTGTGCATTTTCCACCGCGAAGATTCTTGAGAGCAATGACGCTCGGGTGGTCGTACATGCCCGCTACGCTTCGGTGGGTATCGATGGAAAATTCCTCAACCCGGATCCGATGACCGGCTGGGGGCTTTGGTCCGACGAATATTTTACGATCTACCCGGACGGCGTGGCCGTGCGGCATGTGGTCGCCACGAACCACCCCAGCGGCAGCGGCGAGTGGCAGGAGACGCTCCTCTACAACCAGCCTGGCATGCGGCCAGAGGACACGGTTGATCTCAAGGCGCTGACGCTTGCCAACGAAAAGGGTGAAACCCACACCTACTCATGGGAGGACGGTATGCCGGTCAAGCGGGACGACCCCAACGGCCCACGCCATTTCCAAAACCCTGAAAAGGCAAATATCCAGCTCGTGAATTTTCGTTCCCAATGGAAGCCATTTATCATTTATGAGCCGAGTGTCGTGCTCATTCCGCTTGGGATTGGACCGAGTTCCGACTACTCGAAGTTCCCGTGCTGGAACCACTGGCCGGTTGCGCAGTTGCCCAACGACGGGCGCAAGGCGATCATCTCCGACAAACCCTCGCACTTTTCACTCTGCACCTCGCGCGGCGTGATCCGGCGGACCGCCGAGGGCAGTGAATCGGTCTATCTCTACGGCATGACCGATCAATCGATTGATCACCTGGTGCCTCTCTCGAAATCGTGGAACTCGGCCCCGGCGGCGACACTGGCGGGAAGCGGTTTCGAAGGTGGCGATTATGATAAAAACCAGCGCGCGTATCTCTTCACGGCAAAAGCCCCCGGTGCCGATCTGCTCGAATTCTCACTCGAAGCCACGCCAGACTCGCCCATCCAGAACCCCGCCTTCGTTGTTAAAAACTGGGGCAATCGCCCGGCCAAGCTCGCCATCGACGGAAAGGACATCCCACAAG
>CALAPX010000332.1 GCA_937888355.1 uncultured Spartobacteria bacterium | reverse complement strand
ATGGGTTACTGGCGAACCTTGGGGTTTTACGAACTGGCATACAAGCCCACGCCAACCTGATAATGGACTAGGAGGTGAAGATTATGGTCACAAGAATGCATTAGAAAATTCATGGAATGATTGGCGCAGTAATGATCGAAACGCCAATGGTTATCTATTAGAATTAGATAATTTTACTATTAAACAATTAGAAACGATAGAACTGGATATTTCCCTCCAAAACATCGCCCAAGCTCGAGCCACAAACGGAGCAGAACAAAACCGGCTGCAAATTGCTTCTGCGCTCAATGCCACAAACAAGCAAAATCGGAAAGCGGCGTTGAGCGCGATTCAGGATACAGACATTGCCCGAGCAAGCGCAGATCTGGCCAAGTCGCGAATTTTTATCGAGGCCGGGACGGCGTTGCTTGCGATGCAGAATGTAAGCTCACAAAGCGTCCTGCGGTTGCTCGATTAGAAGCGTTGTAGGCTTTTACTTTCCCGCAGCTTCGGCATCCAGAAGCAGGATGGCATTTTCTTGGGAAATGGGACCGGCAGGGATGGTGGGGTCGGCTGAGATGACACGGGGGACCATTTCTTTTTTCTCGGCACCGGTAACGACCCAGAGGATGCGGCGGCTCCGGTTGAGGATGGGGTAGGTGAGGGTCATGCGGTGGCGGTTTTGGTAGAGGCCGGTGAGGGCGACTTCAGCATCTTGGACATGGCAGACGGGGTCGCCGGGGATGAGCGAGGCGGTATGTCCATCGGAACCAAGTCCCAAGTGGGCAAGATCCAAAACGGCTGGAGTGCCGCAGAGGGATTCGAGGGTGGTGGTGTAATCGAGGCAGGCCTGAGCGAGATCTGCGGCATTCACTGGCATGGCGTGGATGTGTGACTCGGGAAGCGGGGCGTGGGAGAGGAGGCTTTCGCGCAGGTGGGTGAGATTGCGGTCTTTGTCGCCCTCGGGGGCGATGCGTTCGTCGACTTGCACGACGTGGACATATGCCCATGGGACGTCCTCATTCGCGAGGGCGCGGAGCATCTGCCAAGGGGTCCGGCCCCCGCTGACGGCCATGACAAAGCGTCCCCGCGCGGTGACGGCAGTGCGGGCTTCGGAGGCAATGAGTTGGGCGGCGCGTGCGGCGACGGCATCGGCGGTGGCGAGTGTTTCAATTTGCATTGGGTGAATCGTAGGGTGGTTTATCGGACGAGGTCACGTCTCAACCGTCGGAGTACGTGCCGGTGGTGACGCCGACCTGGCTGGTGGCGCGGAGGGTGTGGTACAGGCGGTTGCCTTGATTGTGCCCGGCGAGGAGGGATTGGTAGGCTTGGATGATGGTTTGTGTTTCGCTCGCGGATTCTTCGAGGAGTTCGATGCGGAACGCGCGGAGACCGGCGGCATGGAAATCCTCGAAATACGCCGCGCCGGTTTGCGGGGTGGCGTGGAAGAGCGTGTTGCGGCAGCCGACATCGGCCCGCAGGGTGTGCTCCACGCCAACACGGTCGCGGAGGTGGACGCGGTGTTTCTCGCAGGGTCTGCCGCAATTCGTGTGGTCGGTCCCATTGGAAAGGAATGCCGCAAAGACGCAGTGCTCCATATGAAACATGGGCATGTGGTGGTGCAGGGTGAGTTCGAACCACTGCGGCGGTGCGTGGCGGAGAAGGGCGAGGATTTGGGGGACATTGAGGTCGTGGGAGATCGTGAGTCGGGAGAGGCCTCTACTCATGAAGACGGCGGCGGTGACAGGATTCGCGACGTTCAGTGAAAAGTCGCCAACGAGTTCCAGTGGGGAACCAGAAAAATGCTCGATCGCACCGATATTGCGCACAAGAACGCCGTCAGGGGCAGCATTGGCGATCAGTTTGAAAAAGCCCTCCTCGCCGGCTTTTTGAATCCGTGGGGTAGCGAGAAAAATGCGGGCATTATCATGGGCGCGAACCGCTGCTACCGCATCCTTGTATCTTCGGATGTCCTCATAATCGGCGAGAATTCTGGTGATGCCGGCTTCCAGAGTGGCTTTGAGTTGTTCCGGTGTGCGGACAAGGACGGAAAGGCCGGCGGGTTCTTGATTGGCCGGTTGGGAAATAAAGGGAAGAATTCCGCTCAGAGTGGCTTGCGGAATAATCTTCGGACGGGGAGGCGAAAGCTTGGCAACAAGTTCCCTGCGGAGGCGGTTGAGTTCTGAGAGTGGCAGGATGACATCCCCCACAAGGTGGTTGCTGAGGGTGCGGAGAGTGTAAGGGGTTTCGCCGAGGCGTCCCAGTTGCGTGTGAAGCGTTTCAGTGCTGAGTGGACGGGTGCGGGCGGCTTGCAGGGGGATTTGGGACACGGCTTGGATATCTCTGGCTGACAAAACAAGAGGGTCTCCAGCAGACCCGGTAACAGCAATATCGAGTGGGATGAGCTTTTGTGTTCTTCCTTCGATATTTCCCGCGAAAGAATGGCGCAGGGTGCGGTCGAGTGCCGGATCGCTAGTTTTCCACACCAGTGTACCAACGGGAATCGCAGCCAGGCGGAGCTTGCCCCGTTCGAAGAATAGACGGTTGTCATTGATTGAAAAAATCCGCCCGCCTTGCTCGTGCTCCGTATCTCCGCCGGTGTCGAAGACAATACCGTCCCCAGCTTTCAGGGGAACGGCAGGGTTGTCGATACAGACGTTGTCTTTTCCACTTCCAACCACTCGACCAACAAAGGCACCGCGTTTCTTGCCAAAGCGCCCCCCGACGAGTTTCTGATGGTTCACTCCATGCATCCAACCGCTGAAGAGACCTCGGGAAAAAGTCATTTCCAGACGATACAACTCATCGGCACTTGCTTGTTGAGGGGTCCCGCAGAGAGCGTTGTCGATTGCCTTCCGGTAGACCGAGGTCACCGCCGCAACGTATTCTGGGGATTTGAGGCGCCCTTCAATTTTGAACGATTGGATGCCCCGCTCGATGAGGGCAGGGATTTCATTCACCGCCGAGAGGTCTTGTGGTGAGAGAAGATAGCGCTTGTCGCCAAGGTTGCGCAGGGCGCCGTCCACGATCAATTCGTAAGGCATACGGCATGCTTGGGCGCACTCCCCACGGTTTGCGCTGCGGCGACCGAGGGCCTCGCTGGTGAGGCATTGACCTGAATACGCCACACAGAGAGCGCCGTGGACGAAGGTCTCCAGGGGTACTGAGGGAGGGAATTTTTCAAGTTCCCGGAGAGAGAGTTCGCGGGCAAGGACGACTTGTTTCACGCCGAGTGACTCCGCAAATCGCACGCCTTCAGGCGATGTGATCGTCATCTGGGTTGAGGCATGGACGCGCAGGCCCGGAAACATGCGGCGCGCGATCTCAGCGAGGCCGACATCCTGGATAATGACCGCATCAACTCCGCAATCAGCAAGGGCTTGGAGTTCAACCACGGCATCGTCAAGTTCATCGGTGAAGATGAGAACATTCAGTGTCACATAGGCTTTCACGCCGCGTGTGTGGACGAAATCAACAACGCCCGGCAGATCCTCAAGAGTGAAATTTTCAGCCCTCATCCTGGCATTGAACCGGGAGAGCCCAAAAAAGACGGCATCCGCGCCATTGGCAACGGCTGCCTTGATGCACTCCATGTCTCCGGCTGGAGAGAGGAGTTCCGGTTCGATGCGGTCTAGGGGCCACATTTTTTGAATCAATGTCTTATTCAACCGGTGTATTGATGATCCGGATCGCCGGATCGAGTTGTTTGTCGACGATATAGATCGATGGCGGGTTCGTGCGGATAAGCTCGTAGCCAGTGAGAACAAATTCGGGGTAGAACTTGTCACTGGCCGGTTCGTAGACCATATCTCCGCTAAAGGCTCCCTCGAGGCGGTAGTCGTAATTATTGTCTACGCCCAGCTTTCCGCTGGCACGATCCGGGGCGATCATTCGTTGTTCGTTCATCATGACGAGCTTCGCGGACTTCCAAGGCATGCCCGGTTCGCGGACCCAGCCCCACATTTTGTAGTCTTTTTTAAACATGCGGCGGCCAAAAAAATAGTTCCCCGGGGTCTCGCGTAAGATCGCCGCATTCATTAACACACGGGCAGGATCTGGGGGCTGAGGGACCGTTTGGCAGCCAACGAAAATCACAACGCTTAATAGCAGGATGAAATGAAGCGGAGGACGCGGAGCTTTGGTCGAATGAAAAGTCATGGCGAATTGGGTGACCTTGGCGCGCCCTGTGGAAAAAATCCAGCTTCTGAATCCTGTATAGCGATTCCTTACGGATTAAAAAGAAGTGTGGACGCCTGCGGTGGGGAGGTGTAGTGGGTTTGCCTGTTCTGTCCCCCCAAGGTTCAGAATGGCGGTTTTCCGGTACCGACCGGATGCCGTGTGAAGTATCAACATTCAATCCACTGACTCAACTATGCCGACCGAATCAAAACCCAAGCGCAAAGCCAATCCGGCACTTCTCAAACCCGTTCAACCTGATGACATCCTCGCGGCTGTTGTGGGAACCACGCCTCTCTCCCGTGGAGAGTTGACCAAAAAAGTCTGGGACTACATCAAGAAGCACAAACTTCAGGACGAAAAGAAAAGGACTATGATCAATGCCGATGCTGCATTGAAAGCCGTTTTCGGTGGCAAGAGTCAGGTGACCATGTTTGAGATGACCAAGCACATCTCCGCACACGTCAAGGCGTAGGGCGCCCGGTCTACCAGACCCAACTTAACAACCCTTTCCGGTGATAAATAACCGGAAAGGGTTTTTTGGTTTTTATTGGCTGGGTGTGGAGATCTGAAACGCGGCGTTTTCAGAGGGGCGTGATCGTGCAATAAGTCATTTGTTTGAATTGTGAATGCCATGGATCCATATGTGATTATTCTAATTTCTGCGGCGGCGGTGGGCTGGGCTGTGTTCGCCCGTCGCTTGCTTCGTGCGGCATTATCGGTGCCTGAGCGTTTTCCTGCTGTTCACTGGCGCTGGCCAGAAGCGTTATTCGCTGCATGTGTTGTGTTGTTTTTCCTCAGTACTGGTGCATCAGCTTTTGGAAAAGAACCTCAACAGGTGACTTTGGACACTCTGGAAATGAGTGCCGCCCTCTATGCAGCAGTGTCATTGTTTTTGATCGGGTTTCTGGTGATGAGAAATGTGAATCTCATCGATGCTTTTGGGCTTGGAGGAGACCGTGCGAAATCAATGATCAAGCCTGTCTTTTTTGCGATCTTGGTGGCGATCCCCCCCATTTATGGCGTTCAGGGGTGGGTTTACTCCTCTTTTGCCGATGCCAATGCTCCACAACCTATTGTCACATTTCTTCTCGAGCATAGAGGGCTCAGAGAACGCGTCGCTGTGGTGCTGATCGCCTTGATTGCGGCTCCGGTGACAGAGGAATTGGTATTTCGTGGGTGCCTATATGGAATGCTTCGCGAGTTTTGTGGAAGAGGGATCGCCATCGTGGTCAGCGCATTGGTCTTCGCATTGATCCATGGGCATGCGGCTTCTCTTCCAGGGTTATTGATTCTGGCAGTGGCCCTTGCCTTTCTTTATGAAGCGACTGGCACGCTGTGGGCGCCGCTTGCCATGCACACCGCCTTCAATGGGTTGAGCCTCTTAGGGACGTTATGTTGGCCGGAGGTGGTGCAGTGAGAAAAAATGCCGAGGATGTGTTGCTTGAGCGATTGCTCAAGCTGGTGCCATTACCCGAGAAGGGCCTTCTGGGACCTGGGGATGACTGCGCTGCGATCCCCTGTGGCGGGGACTTGCTTCTGCTGAAGACCGACTGTGTGGCTGAGGGAGTTCATTTTACGCGCGACCAGGATCCATCAAAGGTGGGGTGGAAGGCGCTCTGCCGTCCACTCAGCGATTTGGCGGCGATGGGCGGTGTGCCAGGGGAGGCTCTCATTACATTTTTTTCTCCTCCGGATATTGGAAGCGAATTCTGGGTAGCATTTTATCGCGGAATCGGACGCGCCGCTCGGAAATTCGGCGTCACGGTTGCCGGCGGAGAAATGTCCCGCCAGCCAGCAGGAATCGCTGTCTCAGTAATGGTGACAGGTCGTGTCTCACGGAGAGATATGGTTAAACGATCCGGTGCCAGTTCGGGTGATTTCATTTTTGTCACTGGGCGGCTTGGCGGAGCGGGTGGGAGGCACCATTTGAATTTTATTCCCCGTCTCAAGGAGGGGAGGTGGATTGCAATGCATCGGTATGCCACGGCCATGATGGATCTCAGTGACGGTTTGGGTGCCGATCTGCCGCGATTGGCCCGAGCTAGTGCATGCGGGTTCGAGATCGATAAAGATTCAGTGCCACGCCGCCGGGGATGTGACGTTCGTTCGGCATTATCCGATGGTGAGGACTACGAACTACTCTTCACTTGCTCTCCGAAAAAAGCGGAGCGTCTCAATGCAGAATGGAAGCAGGCATTTCCTAAAACTCTTCTCACTCGCATCGGGCGAATGACTCATGCTCGCAATCTACCCTCAGGCTGGCCTGGAGGGTGGGACCATTTTTCCGACAGTCATTGATTCAGGGAATTCATGTTTTGCGTTTGCCGTGGGCGACCAGATACGGCCAGATTGATGATTGTCATGCCATCCCCTAAGTCATCCACCTCGGAATTCGGCTCCACACTTGTTGAAGTTTATCGCGCATCAGCTGATCGCTACGCGAGTTTTCCGGCATTTGCTCATAAGGACAAGTCCGGCACGTTTCAGGCGCTGACATTCAAGCAGGTTTATGAAAAGGGCTTGGATCTTGCCACAGGGTTGATCGAGGCAGGTGTGGAAGCCGGTGACCATGTGGCGGTGCTTGCAGATAACCGTCTGGAGTGGGTTCTGACTGATTACGCGATTCTTCTTGCTGGAGCCGCAGATGTACCTCGAGGAACGG
>CALAPX010000331.1 GCA_937888355.1 uncultured Spartobacteria bacterium | reverse complement strand
TCCACGCCGCCCAATGAGTGATAGTCGGGCTCAAGACCGATCACCTCGCCGTCATCGCCGACGCCGATGAGGAGCGTGCCGCCCTGCGAGTTGGCGAATGCTGCCACCGTCTTCATGATCACCTCTTCTAGCTTCTTGTTGATCGTTCCTTCCTTCACATCCCACCGCAACGTTGACTTGAACTCCAGCTCATCGCTCTCGCCTTCCGCGATCAAATCTTCCAGCGACACTGGCGCGACTGTTTCCTCCGTCGCCGTGATCTTGTTCAGAAAACCATTCAGGTTCTTTGCGAGCATCTTGCGGCGCTCTTCGAGGAACTGCTCGTAGTTCTCAATCTTCCAAAGCTCAGGGTCTTCGGGGATACATTGCAGTTCGAGTGCCTTGGGAAACTTCTGCTTCACTTCCGCGAGGTAGTCCGCCGCGTGCGCCGCCGACTTGCCGCGATTGGCGACCTGAGTCAGGAATGCCCGGTTGGTCAGTTCTTGTGCCAGCGCATACTTCACACGGTTGCCCTCGCCGTAGCCGACCTCCTTCAGTTTCGAGTAAGGGAAGATGTGGTCACGCTCCAGTTGATATTTGCTGCCCATATTCCTCCGCAAGCTCATGCCGGTGCTGAAACAGACCGCACCGCGACTCTTTAGATACCAGCGCACCATGCTGAACAAAGGATGCTGAATCGCGCGGCCCACAAACTCAGCAGGCAGGATTTCCAATCGGTTTTCCTCGGCGATGACTTGGAGGAGCGCGTCGAAGGGCTGCGGTGATTCCGCGACTGTGCGCAAATCCCGATCGAGTTTCTGCGGCAACTGGCTGACGTATCGCGTTCGCACCTGAGAGTAGAAGAACCATTTCACCATCTTCCGAATTTCCGCGTCCGTTAGATGCGTGCCTTTCTTGTCGAAGCAATAGGCGATGATGGGCACAAGCGCGTAGGGCGAGTTGATTTCGTCCGTGTGGTCCACAAACGCATTCGTCCGCATCAGATTCACCACATAGTCGAGCACCTGCTTTTCCAAGCGGTCCCACGCCGCGCGAATTTTTTCACTGTTCTCTGCGTCGTGCAACTTCTTCATGTCCGACCCGAGGTGATAGAGGCAGCCCAAGAGCACATAGACGATGAAATCCAACTTGAAGACGAAGCCCTCCTTTTCCAGTGCAGCGAGCTTCGCCTTGAAACGGTCGCGGGCTTGCGGCCAATAGCCAGAAATCTGCGCCAAGGCCAATTCGGCATCCGTCAGCGCGACACCGCTAGCGTTGACCTTGTAGAAAATGTCTATCGCCTCCCGAATGCTCGCCTTCACGGGAATCGTCTGTTCTGGAAACTCGCGGGCGAGTATGTTTTCGATGGCCCGGGTATTGTCGTCGATTCGGTCTTGGCGTTCACGCGTAACGGTTTCTCCTTTCTCTTCCAGGTTTCGCACCACATCGCGGGCGCGAATATTTCGCTGGAAGACATGTGTGATGTTCTGCCAGAGCGGATTAGTTTCCATTCTCGTCTTCATGTAGTAGGAAAGTTCTAGCGTCTCCAACTGCACGAAGAGATTGCGCGTGTCTTCCATTATTTCCTGCTCGCTGTAATACGACGGAATAACACCACGAATCAGCATGTAGAGCGTCGTCACGCGTTGCTGACCATCGAGCAGCAACTTCACCGCGCCCTGATTCTCGTTGTATTTGTGCGGCCCTTTAAGCTCGGGCGGATTCGCTGTTTCCCAAGTCAGCATCGTGCCCGTTGGGTATTCCTTTATGAGTGAGTCAATGAGTTGCTTGGCGTCATCACGCTTCCAAACGTATTCGCGCTGAAAGGCGGGAACAAATAGTTGGTTCTCATCGATCTTCTCAAGGATTGTGGAAATCTTCATTGGTGGTTGCTTTCTTGTTGGCGATGTAGTGGTTGGTCAGATCACGCTCAACTCCCCGCTTAGCAGCTTCGGCAGCAGCGTGTCGCGCAGGTTGGCGAGGGTGCGGGATTGGGTGCGGTTGGCTTCAGCTTGTTCAAAGATCCGCCCGCAGATGCAGTGAAAAGCATCGAGAAGTTTTGGTTCGTTTGGCAGCGCGACTCGTATGGCTCCGATTATTTCAGGTCGCACAGCGGGATAGGCGCCACCGTCTGCCATCTGGCCGAGGTGGTCGGAGACATCGGGCTGCGTTAGCGCGGCGTGCAGGAACGACCACGGAACTTTCGTTGGCGTGAGCACGGCGAAGCCGGTGGACGCGACGCGGTTCACTGGCGGAGTGAGCGAGAGGAAGTAGGAGCCTCGGTCGGGGCGGACGGTAGAGAGAACAGTGTCGCCGTGGCGCAAGCGTCGGCGGGCTCGGCTAGGTTCTTCGCCGCGTGGAAAGGTGACGATGTTCGCGATGTTGCCGCGACTCACTTCGGAAATCTCGACATATTCGAGTATCTCCAAGTCGTCGCTCTTGCCAAGTGTCCATGCGTTGATGGCGCATACTTCTTCGATGGCCGCGCGACGCCAACCGATGGGAAGCATGTCATGTTCGGTGTGCGCGAAGTGCTCGGGAAAAATGGCGGCGGTGGTTTCGTCGAGGCCGATGGGTTGGCGGCCGTCGAGTTTGGCACGGACGGGGTCGAAATCTACGAACCAGCTCTGGAACAGCGCCCGCGCCATCGCCTCCAGCGTCGCGTTCATCCGCCGGTTCAACTCGATCTTGTCGTCCAGCGCCCCAAGCACCGCCGCGATGGCTTTTTGCTCGGCAATAGGTGGAATCCGAACCTTTCTTGCGTGTGCATTGGCACGATTCAATCCGGGAACCGCACTGTCAGAGTTCATGTCCGACAGATTGAGGGTGTGGAGTAAGTAGAACGTGAATCGCAAGTCGCGCCGCTCAGGTTCATCAGCAATGAAAAAGGCCGTGTCGATAGGCCAAAATGGTCTATCGCAATAAGTGAGACTGCCGACTGTTCCCTTCCGTCCAATCACGATTCCCTTGCTCTCTACCAATGCCTCATCGTGGGCACCTGAAATTCCTGCCGAACTAACAACTGGAATCCTCCCTTGCTTACGTTTTTCAGCGGGTAAGTTCTTCCCGTAAGAAAAAGGTGAGAACTCACCAACCGTGGTTTCTTTCCATTCACCCGCCATAACCCAGCCCCCTCAGGTTTGCTTTGATGGCCTGCTCCAGTTTCGCGGACTCGGCGAACTGGGCGTGCAGCTCGGCGACGAGGCGCGGCATTTTTTCCTCGAACGGGTCGCCGTCGTCTTCAACTTCCTCAGCGCCGACGAAACGCCCAGGCGTAAGCACATGACCATGCGCTGCGATTTCGGCGGTGGTGGCGGATTTGCAGAAGCCAGCGACATCTGCATACTTGTTCGCCCCCTTCTCACCGCGCCATGCGTGATAGGTGGACGAAATCAAAAGCAAGTCGGCATCGTTCAATTCGCGGTGCACGCGGTCAATCAGCGTGCCCATTT
>CALAPX010000330.1 GCA_937888355.1 uncultured Spartobacteria bacterium | reverse complement strand
TAAACTTTTTCATAATTTGATTATTACCAATATTTAAAATTACATTCACCAGATATAATTATTATTTGCAACATCCTGTAGATATATTGAGTTTATTCTTTCTCCAGTGATTTTCTGAAAAAGCTTTTCCATCCGTTGCTTAATCCGCTTTAAGAAGCGGGTGGATTGTCTCCAGGCCAGTCATTTGTGCGGCAGTTTCCTGCGATTAATCCTTGCCGTTGGAGCATGGGGCTTGCCCGCGCAAGCGGTTTCCCCTCCCTCACCCGCCCTCACCAAAGTCGCCAATATATTCAACCCTCATTCGGGGCCGGCAGAATTGATTCTGGAACCCACCTACCTCGTGCTCTTGGTTTCTCTGGGCATTTTTCTGATCGTGACCGGGTTGCTGGTTTACATTGTGATCAAATTCAGGCAAAGGAGCCCGGAGGACCCACTGACCGAACCTCCGCAGATCTACGGGAGCTACAATATCGAGTTGGCTTGGACAGTGATTCCCTGCCTTGTTGTTTTCGTGCTCGTCTTGGTCTCGGCCCGCACGATCGTGGAAATTCAGGATGCGCCGATGCCAGAGAATGCCTTGAAAATCCGCGTAGTGGGACACCAATGGTGGTGGGAAGTCCACTACCCCGATCTTGGAATCGTTACGGCGAATGAAATCCATGTGCCAACCGGTTCGGAGGATGGCACTCGCCGCCCCACGCACATCACGCTCGAGTCGGCCGATGTGATCCACAGCTTTTGGGTGCCCCAATTAGCCGGCAAAACCGACCTCGTTCCAAACCGGATCAACCACACGTGGATCGAACCGGTCTCGCCGGGCGTGTTCCTCGGGAATTGCGCAGAATATTGCGGCACCCAACACGCGAATATGCTCCTCCGCGTCATCGCTCAATCCCCAGAGGACTTCGCCCAATGGGTCGTGACTCAACAAAAAGCGCCCAGCATTCCAACCGAACCGCTCGCCACCCAGGGTCGCAGAAATTTCTATGCCCTTTCCTGTGTGAACTGTCACAAAATCGAATCCACTCCGGCCGAGGGGGTTTTCGGGCCTGACCTCACCAAATTTGCAACCAGACAGACCCTTGGCTCGGGCGTTGCGCCGCGTACGCCGGAAACCCTCCGCGCGTGGCTTGCCAATCCCGCCTCCCTCAAGCCCGGCTGTTATATGCCGGACATGCAACTCTCGCCTCAGCAAATCGATGCGCTTGTGGCCTACCTTGAGACTCTCAATTAACCCGAAAATCATGGCTAACGACACGATATTCAACGCCAATGACCAGCGGCCTGAACTGGAGCCTGTGGGTTATGAAACAGGGAGCCTCACGGGCGTGTTTCAGGAACTCGTCTTCACCGTAGACCACAAGAAACTTGGGCTTATGTATATCGGCTCGGCACTCTTGTTCTTCGTTGTGGCAGGCCTTCTGGCTTCGCTCATGCGCATCCAACTGGCCATCCCGGGCAATACTTTTTTGCCGCCGGATGTCTTCAACCAAAGCTTCACCATGCACGGCACAACCATGGTTTTTCTTGTTGGCATGCCCATGGCCTTTGGGTTTGCGAACTATCTAGTGCCACTCATGATCGGGGCCCGAGACATGGCGTTTCCACGCCTGAATGCATTTGGCTTCTGGGTATTTTTCTTCAGTGGGTTCCTCCTCTACTTCAGCTACATCGGAGCCCCTGGCCTCTATGCCGCAGGCTCAGCCCCCGATGTGGGTTGGTTCGCCTACTCACCGCTCACCAGCAGTGCATTCTCCCGGGGACATAGCACGGACTACTGGACTCTTTCTCTCATGCTGGGGGGGATCGGAAGCGTTGCGACAGCTATTAATATCCTTGTCACCGTCTTCTGCCTCCGCTGCCCAGGCATGACCCTTGGCAAACTCCCGGTCTTTGTCTGGTGCATGCTCGTCATGGCCTTCCTCGTTATTCTCGCAGTACCCTGCCTTTCGGCCTGCCAGATCATGATCACCCTAGACCGCTACCTAGGCGCAAAATTTTTTGATACGCAGGCAGGCGGTGATGCCGTGCTCTGGCAGCACTTCTTTTGGATCTTCGGCCACCCGGAGGTTTATATCCTGATCATGCCTGCCTTCGCAATCACCTCGGAGATCATTCCTGTCTTCTCGAGGAAACCCATTTTCGGCTACCCGGTCATGGTGGCGGCTGTCATCTCTATCGCTTTCATTAGCCTTGGCGTATGGGCACACCACATGTTCTGTGTCGGCATGGTCTCGCTGGCGAATGCCTTTTTTGTGACCTCAACCCTCCTCGTAGCAATCCCCACTGGGATCAAAATCTTCAACTGGCTGGCGACCATGCATGGAGGCAAGCTCCGTTTCGAACTCCCCCTCATCTTCTGTATCGCTTTCCTCTTCCAATTCCTCATCGCCGGACTCACCGGAGTTATGCTGGCTGTTGCTCCGTTCGACTGGCAGTTGAGTGATTCGTATTTTGTGGTGGCTCACTTCCATTACATCCTTATTGGAGGCCTCCTCTTCACGATCTTCGCGGGGATCTACTACTGGTATCCTAAGGCCTTGGGAAAAATGCCGCACTTCAAGCTAGGCCTGTACCACTTCGCCTTCTTCACCATCGGTTTCCACCTCACATTCCTCCCGCAGCATTTCCTTGGATTCCTTGGCATGCCACGGCGTATTTACACCTACCAAGCGGAGCGGGGTTGGGATGAATGGAATCTAATTTCCACCATCGGTGTGGCCTTTCAGGCCGTGGGCATCGTCTTCTTTGTGGCAAATCTCATCTATTCCTTCAGGCGCGGCAAAAAGGCGGGGGATGATCCTTGGGACGCCTGGAGCTTGGAATGGACCACCACCTCACCACCTCCGGAATACAATTTTGCCACGCTCCCTGTTGTCAAAAGCCGACGCCCACTCTGGGATGCCAAACACCCGGATGATCCAGACTGGAAACACGAATGAACGCAGCACCCGCTCCATCATCTGCAGACTGGAAACTGCCGTCGCCAAGAAAACTGGGGATCATCAGCCTCATCGTGGCGGAGTCCGCCTTGTTCACGATTTTTGTCGTTGCCTACCTCTTCTACATTAACAAAAGCCTCTCCGGGCCACTGCCAAAGGATGTCCTCGAATTTCCGCTTCTGAGCAGCCTCGCCCTCTTCAGCAGCAGTGCGACGATTTTCATCGCGGAGAAATTCCTTCGCGTCGGAAAGCGTGCGGGATTTCTCCTTTGGTGGGGCCTTACCATCGCCTTGGGCCTCTACTTCCTTTATTGCACGGGCAGGGAGTGGAGCCACCTCATCGTGGAAAAAGACCTCACCATCTGCACGAATGTCTTCGGCACGACATTCTACTCGCTTGTGGGTCTTCATGCCTTCCATGTCATCGTTGGAGTCCTCCTCCTCGCGGGGATTTGGATTTCCTCGCTCCACAACGCTCTCCTCACCGGCCATGTCGAACATGTCGAGTCCATCTCCTATTACTGGCACTTCGTTGATTGCATCTGGATCATCGTCTTGACCGTCGTCTACGTCCTAAGCGTGCAAGCCACCCCATGAATAACGAGCCCAGAAATCCACACAAAGTCGAAATCCCGCAACCCACCGGATGGCCAATCATCTCTGCCTTCGGCCTCACGCTTGGATTTGCAGGCCTTGTCACCAACCTTGCCATCACCATCATCGGGGTGGGCGTCTGCATCGCGGGACTCGTTGGCTGGTTCCTTGATGTCTTTCCCCGCCCGAAACACATCCATGTCCCAGTCAGTGAGCCCCCGGGCCCCCAGAGATCCGCCCGCTCGATCGAATACCTCAAAATCGGCGAACGCGGCCACCGGATGCGGCTCCCGGTCGAGGTCCCACCGCTCATGGCGGGAGTCAAGGGGGGTATCGCCGGAGCGATTGTCATGGCGGCCCTAGCCTGCCTCTGGGGACATCTCAAATACAACAGCATCTGGTTTCCTGTAAACCTGCTCTCCGCAGCAGCTGTGAGTTCACTCGCCGAGGCGGGTGCCAGCTCGCTCTCGCAATTCAATACCACGGGACTCGTTGTGGCGATTATCAGCCATGGCGCGATCTCCATCATGATCGGACTCCTTTATATAACCCTCCTTCCCATGCTCCCGGCAAATTTTCAGTGGTTCTGGGGCGGCATCATGACCCCGCTCATTTGGAGTGGATTCCTCTTCGCCACGATCCGCTTCGTAGACCCGACCCTCGCTCAACACGTGGACTGGCCGTGGTTCATCGGGTGCCAGATCGCTTTTGGCATGGTCTGCGGATACATCGTATTCAAAGAGGGGAAGGTGGAAACGATGCAATCTCTCTCGCTGGCCGCAAGGCTAGGCATCGAGGCTCCGGAGAAGAACCAATGACCATGCGCCTCCTCCTTCTCACAATCGTTGCCATTGCCTTTACGTCCTGCGATGGGATGCCGGGCAAACCGGAATCCACCGAAAAATGGAAACCCCCGGAGAAAGTTGCAGCCTTTGAGGACCTTTACCGCATGAACTGTCTCGGGTGTCATGGAGACGGCCAAAGCATCGCGGGGTCGATCACCCTGAAAAACCCGGTCTACCTTGCAGCGATCCAACGCGAAGTCCTGCGCGACATCATCGCCAATGGCGTTCCGGGTCACAACATGCCTTCCTTCTCGACGAAAAATGGCGGCCCACTCGATGAGGCGCAGATCGAGACACTCGTCGAGGGGATTACTTCTTGGAGAGATTCCTCCGCGCTTCCCTCAGCCCCCATCCCCCCCTATGCCGCTGCGCTTGGAGATATCGCCTCCGGTGCGGCCGCCTTCGGCTCATCCTGCGCCTCCTGCCATGGGTCGGATGGCGATGGCAGCCCGAAAGCCGGCTCGCTGGTGAACAGATTCTACCTCTCCCTCGTCAGTGACCAATATCTCCGCAGTGTCACCATCGCAGGGCGTCCCGAACTCGGATGCCCTGATTTTTCCAACCGCATGCCTGGCGTACCGATGACTGCGCAAACCGTCTCGGATGTCGTTGCCTGGCTCGCCTCACACAGGAAAAACGAATTCGGCCAACCAGCGACGCACACCGGAGACCA
>CALAPX010000329.1 GCA_937888355.1 uncultured Spartobacteria bacterium | reverse complement strand
ACACCGCTCTGCGCGACATCAATGATTTACTCGATCGCAGGATCCTTGTGCGCGACAGCGCGGGGGGCCGCAGCACAAGTTACCGGCTCGCATCAAAGTTGTAGTGTCGCGATTTGACATCGAGCGGCAGGCGTGGACACACCACGGCCAGAATGAACTCGTCGGCGCCAATACGGAAAGACGGATAGATAAAGCACTACTTGTGCATATGTGTTGTTTTTTCTATCCACTGCACTCTGAAAGCGAAAACGCCACAGAAAGTCATTCGTGCGTCATGTCATAAGCCGGCGCATCCGCGCAGTGCGAGAGGCCACGATTTGACGCGCAGACTCACTGACTCGAAGGGCATCCGGGTGGAGAGCGACGGCGCCTTCCCGCAGAGCCTGTTCCACCTTTGAAGTTAGCGCACCCAATCGCGCACGAACCAAGGGCCATCCGAGCCCTGCCTTGGCGGAAAATTGCTGGAAGTGTTCCGGCGAAACTTCGGTCAGCAACTTGGCCGCACCGATCTTCATCGAAAGCGCGGCAGACAACTCCGGCCATGCAAGTGTGCAAACCTGATCATAGAGCGAGGACATACGGCGATTTGCACCGCGGTAGATCAAGGAGAAGTTCTTGGCATGGGCGTCGGCGTTTCCAGTCAGCACGGCAAAGATCAGACCATCCAAGAAATTCCGGATGTCCACAACCGGCGCGGAAGACCATTGTCTGATCAGGTCGATACAATCCAACAGTGAGGGGCCACCCTCGTTCTGGTATTTGCGCTCGGGAGGCACGCCCAAAGCTTGGCAAAAGTCCTCTTGATGAATGCGGATCAAAGAACCGTCGGCCATCAAGTCACGGTCATAGCGCCGCGCCAAAAGACAAGGCGTCGTCCCAATCATGCGCCACTGTGTTTCCACAACATCAAGACCTGCTGCCCGCGCCAGCGCCATGCAGAAAGCTTCGTTGGCCGCCAGTCCTGGAAAGCGCGATGGTTCGGGTTTCAGAATGTGGGTGCTCGCCGCCGCACCCAACGGCAAAGCAAGGGAACCATCAATCGGATCAACGATCACCGGCAACTTCACTTGAGCTCCCGCCAGCGAGAGCCGAATACCTGCAGCACCGGCTAGGAGCGGCCGCTGCGGCAGTTGGCGAACAATCTCCTCAAGTTCGGATTCAGCGAGCCGACGCCGGGATGATGGCCCGGTAGATGCAGGTGGGGATTGACCCTCGGGCCAAAGCGATACCGCGCCGGCACACTCGCCGCCGATACGCTCGAGCAAAGCAAAGTCGTTCCCTGCACTGACACCGAGGATTGAGGCGACACGTTCTCTCGTCTCGGCCTCCGGGAGCAACCCTGCGAAAAACGCCCGAACGACACGGCCGGCAAAAGGCTCCGTTTGTAGCGGCAACTGCCGCGAGAGCGGATAGGCTTCCCCTGAATGCAACCACGATTGATCGTAGGTGAAGACCGGAGAATCCTCTTGTCCGAGAACACCCGCCCGCCGGTTGTTGAGGTAAACAATCAATCCGCTCATGAGTCGCGCGCTTCGATCTTCAGACCCAAAGCTTGAGCAACGGCCAAAGCCTTGCCGATCTGACAGGTTGTTTTCCCCTTCTCCAAATCAATGATCAAGCGGAGTCCCGTTCCGGATGCCATGGCTAAGTCTTTCTGCGTAACGCCAAGAGCCTTACGCCTCTGACGCAGTCGCTCTCCAAATGCTTTCGCGTTGGCTAAACTCATGTTACCGATAAGGAACATATTGGGGCGCGAAGCCAATTCAAGCCATAAATATTACCGATCGGGCTTCTTTTAGAATTTCTGCTTTTTCAGAGCCTCGGTGAATCACCAATGCCTTCGAGCCAAATTTTGCCACCAAACGGCAGGCATGGACACAAAACAACCTCTCCCGGAACAAACCAGCACTCC
>CALAPX010000328.1 GCA_937888355.1 uncultured Spartobacteria bacterium | reverse complement strand
GTCACGCGATGAGCCATCCGTGGATTTTTCGGGAGATCCGAGCCGCTCTGGAGAGCGGCTCTGCCGATTCTGCAACTGTGTCTCCAGCTGTACGGTGGTCGTTTATTTTGGAACATGCCCGGCTGGAGGCCGATTGGTGGGGTGGGCGAGAGGAATTGGCGATGAGGTCGATGAGGGCAAGATTCATGGCTTACACGCGGGGCCTACCTGGCGGCGCGCGGTTGCGTGGGCAACTTCAGGGTGTCTCAACCCTCCAAGAATTGAAGAACATCGCAGACATGCATACCCAATCGGTGGAAAAACTTTGCGGAAATTCCGGGAGGGAATAGGATTTAAACCTATATGGCAAAGCATCGTTCTTTGAAAATCGGCCGGCTGGAATTAGGGGGGCGCGAACTCTTGTTTATTCTTGGTCCGTGTGTGATTGAGAGCTCAGCATTCACGCGCCGGATGGCAAAAAAAATTCACACGATTTGTGCCGGGGAGGGGATCGGGTTTGTGTTCAAGGCATCGTATGACAAGGCAAACCGCACGTCAGGGGCCTCATTTCGAGGGCCTGCAATCCACGATGGATGCGCCCTTCTCGCCGAGATCGGAGCCTCGTTGGAGGTGCCCGTGACAACGGATGTGCATTCGCCCGAAGAGGCTGAGATTGCCGCCCAATACGTGGATGTGTTGCAGATCCCCGCATTTTTGTGCCGTCAGACTGATTTGATTGTGGCAGCGGGGAGGAGTGGCCGGGTGGTGAATGTCAAAAAGGGTCAATTTCTCGCTCCTTGGGATATGGCAAATGTCGCGAAGAAGTTAGAATCTGTGGGATGCGGAAATTATTTTTTCACAGAACGTGGCTCAACTTTTGGCTATAACAATCTAGTGGCAGATATGCGTTCCATTCCATGGATGCGAGAATTCGGGTGTCCAGTGGTGTTCGATGCAACGCATTCCGTGCAGAGGCCGGGAGGAGCGGGTGAAACAACTGGTGGCGATGGGAAGCTAGCGCCCGTTCTGGCTCGTGCGGCAGTGGCTGCCGGGTGTGATGGTGTTTTTTTGGAGACTCATGAAAACCCCGCAAAGGCTCTATCTGACGGGCCGAATCAGGTGCCGCTTAAGGATTTGCCCAAACTCCTCAAGCAACTTCGTGCCATTCGCGATGCCATTCGTTAATCTCTCTCTATTTGTATTGATTTGCACGGCATTCCTTGCTGTGGCGGAAGATGCTGTGGAGGAAGGAAATCAGGATATTGATATTCCAATTCCTGTGGGCATCCCTATGAACGGGTTGAAAATTCCCTGCTACGACGAGGAGGGAAATGTAACTACGCTACTCGAGTCGGATATCGCCACAAAAATCGATGAGCGGATGATTGAGTTCGCAAACTTGAAAATCGAGGTATTAGACAATGAGGGGCGTAAGATTTTCGTTGAACTGCCCCAGTCGCTCTTTAATCTCGAAACCCGAATTCTTTCCGGTCAGCAGAGCGCAAAAATCCGCCGAGATGATTTCGAAATTAACGGAGATTCCATTGAGTTCGATACCCGGACAAAATTCGGGCGCATTCGAGGTAACATCACCATGATCATAACTTCTGAAAACAACGAGAAATGAGGATTTTTAATCTTTTTATCCCTACAGCCGCCGTATTCATGACTGGCATTACTTGCTTTGCTCAATACGACGGGGCCGTGCCCAAATCCAAAGGTGGGGCTGGTAGCACGCTTTTCAGTCCCATGGCGGGCGATAGACCGGAGGGTGCCAAGACAGAGATCACCGCAAAAGAGGAGGCCACGTACGACCCCGATGCAAATGTCGCTGAATTTAAAGGACTGGTGGTCGTAAAAGATCCACAATTCACCCTTACATGCGATCAGCTTGTGGTGAGTTTGGGTAAGAACGGCGAAGGCATCGAGAAGGCCGATGCGATCGGTAATGTAGTGATCATTCAAGAACTGCCTCCTGAAAAAAAAGAAACCCCCAAGGCCATCGGTCGTGCTGGATCTGTGACTTACAAGCCGGAGATCGGGGAGATAGAAATGAGGGATTTCCCGTCGATCCAGCAGGGAATCAACTACCAAGTTGCCACCGAGGCGTCTACGGTCATGCTCCTTCGCAACAATGGCCAATCCCGCACCTTCGGGGGGGGGAGCAAGACTTTAATCGTGAGCGAGACCTCCCAAACTCCATGAGTGTGGGTTCCGAGACGCCATTGCTCCGCACTGAGGGGCTTGTAAAAGTCTACAATCGCCGAGCGGTGGTCAATGGTGTGGATATCAATGTCAAAAGCGGCGAGATCGTAGGGTTGCTAGGACCAAACGGAGCCGGCAAAACAACGACATTTTATATGATCGTTGGGCTGGTCCGGCCGAACGGCGGCAAGGTATTTTTTCAAAATGCGGATGTGACTCGCATGCCGATGTATCAGCGTTCCAGGCACGGCATGGGGTACCTTCCACAGGAGGAGTCGATTTTCCGGAAACTCACCGTTGAGGAAAATATTCTAGCAATTCTTGAGACGACCGGAATGCCGAAAAAAGAGCGGCGCAACCGTTGTGATGAATTACTTACTCGATTTGGAATCGAGCATATCGCGAAAAACGAGGCTCTCACCCTCTCCGGTGGAGAAAAGCGACGGCTCACAATTGCGCGATCACTGGTGACGAGTCCCAACCTGCTCATGCTCGATGAACCTTTCAGCGGGGTCGACCCGATCGCTGTGCATGATGTGCAGCAAATTATTCAAGACCTTCGTGAGCAGGGGTTGGCCATTTTGATCACGGACCACAATGTCCGCGAAACCTTGAATATCGTTGATCGCGCCTACCTCATTTATGAGGGGCGAG
>CALAPX010000327.1 GCA_937888355.1 uncultured Spartobacteria bacterium | reverse complement strand
GAGAGGATGCTGAGAAGGATCTTTGTAATCATGACACCCCAAGCCTACTTGGCTTGGTAGGACATTTATGGGGGGAGCAAATTGGCAGACATCGCTTAGGTGGGAGATTTGTGATTTATGTGTCTTATGGCTCTTGGGCGGCCCCTTTGAAGTTTAGGCAACCAGAGAAAAACCACGTCCCATTCATTACTTGGATTCAATGGCAATTAGGCGATGTCGATATGCAGAACAGGGCTGAGAAAATCAGCCAAGCGTTCAATCACTTCGCCCAAGGGGTCTGCTTCCAGATTATTTTTCCTTAAAAATGCAGACCACTGTTTGAGCTTGGTTGGATCGCTCCCAAATTCCGGAGTAAAGGCGACAGGTAACGTCTTTGGAATCGGGGTTCCTCGACGAGTGAAGGTATTGCGTACGGCTTTCTGCAGAAGCGCGAGATCGAACTCCCTATGACGGCACAGCCAATCGAGATCAAAGAAATCCTTCATCCGGCTGTTAGCCAAGCCAAGCACCGTGGCGGCTTCGAGCTTTTCGGCGATCACCGTTTCCGGCGGATACGCCAAAAGCCGCGCCTCGGGAAAACCTAACAAGTCCCGCCATTCCGCCTCAATTGGCCCGGGTGTTATAGTGTCGCCGAAACCGACATCGATCTGCACACGCACCACAGCCCCATCCAGCATGGCATGGGTGACTACTCTCACACCCTCATATTGTTGGTCCTCGCGGATTGGTGCCGCTTCCACTTTTTCCCATTCCAAGCCATCCTCTGGTTCGATTGGATCTTTCAAAAGCGATTCGAAAAGCTCCCTCAAGCTCTCCGGCGATGGGTCTCCGTATCCCAGCAAATCCACATCCCGCGTTGGGCGGTGGGGCTTTTCCGACCAGAGCGTGAACAACTGCGCCCCTTTCAAAACGAATTGATCCGCTGAAGGACTCTGGCTCAACCGCCACAACAAACGCCCCAGAGCGAATCGCTCCATCAATGCCGCTAGTGGAACTCCTGTATTTCTCGCCAGATTCGACAACCGGGCCCGCACGGAGGCCGCCACATTCTTCATGCCAGTGCCTCCAGATAAGGCTTCATCACGCGCCACGCTCCCAGTTTGCGGGCATAATTCTCAATGGTTGCGAGGCTTTGCCGTCGTTTCCGTAGTCGCTCACGTAGTGCCTCCAGACACACTTCCAGCGTCACCGACCCCCGGTGGCGGAAACAATCCACTATCGTGCGATCCGGGTCAGTGATCTTCACGGAATGCCCAGCTATCCGGTGCGTTTCAACGCCCAGTGTGAAAGCCTCTGGTTTCCGGCTGCGAACGATCCGCAGAGGGGGATGGCCGATCCTTGGTGTCGGGTAGTTCGCTGGAAGTTGCATCCAGACCTGCCAAGCGGTCTGAGTGCCGATGCCGTGGAAATTCAGCGCACTTATAAGCGCAACCACACCCTTGGGAACTCTCATGCATGCTTCTATTAGATCCGGGTGGTCATAGCCTTCACCCTCGGCGAGTCGGTATAGCCCACGACTTACTCGTTCAACAACGCCCGACTCCATAAGCCGTACAAGTGAGGTCCTCGGGATTCCCGCACGTACGGCATCAGATGCCCGCACCACCGGAGTGCGATCGCTGAGTGCCTTCATTTTTTGAAATGGTGTTTCCCCTCGCATGTGTTGTAACGATATAACAAAGTCATAAACGTTATAGTAAATGCAACTTCAAAATCATAAAATGTACACGATGCTGAGAAGGATCTTTGTAATCATGACACCCCAAGCCTACTTGGTTTGGTAGGTCAATTATGGGGAAGCAGATCGGATCTTTTGGAGAGGTTGCCGGGGTGAATGTTGTCCACCGAGGTAGCACTGGATTTTATGACACAATAGAGCCTTGCGACCGGGGCGTAGTTAGGGTACTATATTTGCATCATCAGGAATTCCTGCGGCCTTTAAAAAAGCTGCAGGGTGCCTACCGAGGAATTGGAGAATATCCCACGGTGGCTTGCTTGGATAAAACCAGGCGATGTGCGGGGCGAATGGCCCGAACAACAAAAAATCTCCACGGTTCACACATAGACCGCCGCTCCTGATCGATCGGCGGTTTTTTATTTGTCCCGAATCCTGGTGCGAAACCGAAAGGCAACACACCATGAAAAAAACAGCATCACCATCCATCCGCATCCTCGCGGACAATCCAGACCACCACCTCTGGAACAACAACGGCACCTTCTGGTGCCACTACACCCTCCACCTCCCCGACTACACCAAGCGCCGCGTGCGCCAGAGCCTCGGCACACCGTGTCTCGAACGCGCCCGAAAGCTCCGGGATCAGCTCCTGCGTCGCGCGGAGAAAGGTATCGCTCTATGAGCGTCGCACTCCTTGATCCATTTCAAAGGAAACTCCTCGCTGCCTTTGAGGAGAAGGTTCCGATCTCCGGATTAACCGGGATCTTCTTCAGGAACCCCAGAGCACCATCCCTATTGCTCAGCAGATCCCCGGATGCAAATCAGGATGTCCCCATCCTTTTGGCCGGAATCCAACACGGCGGCGAAAATGCAAATGCCGACTTGGGAATGACCATCAGCAGCGCAGGCAATGGGCGCCTGCCCCTTTTTCAGTGCATGTCCGAGGGCGAATCTGTCACCGGCATTTTTGCGCCTTTCCTCTTTTACAGGGGCTTTAATTCCTCGGACTTTGAACGAGTCACTACAGAAGTATGCCGGAGCTTGCATGGAGACGGAGCGCTGACCGCTTGGCTCATTGTCAAATGCTCTGTGACCTACATCACCAAGGATGGTCGCAC
>CALAPX010000326.1 GCA_937888355.1 uncultured Spartobacteria bacterium | reverse complement strand
GTATCATGTATGAATTCTTGGAGCGCCTCATCAAGACTGCACTGCCCCGCATTCGTGACTTCCGTGGTATTTCACCTCGTTCCTTCGATGGCAATGGTAATTACACCCTTGGGGTCGCTGATCAGTCAATCTTCCCGGAAATCGAACTCGACCGCATCAAGCGCAACGTTGGCTTCGATGTCACGATAGTTACCACCGCGAGCACAGACGCCGAGGCCAAGGTTCTCCTTACCGAAATGGGAATGCCCTTCAGCGACAAGCTTAAAAAACCTGCCTCGCCTAAAACCGAAACCACCTCCGAGAAGGCCTGATTCAACGTTATGACCGATCCAATCGCCGACATGCTTACCCGCTTGCGCAACTCCACGGGTGCTCGCAAAGCCACCCTCTCGATTCCCTACTCGAAGCTCAAAAGCGAGATCGCACAGATCTTGAAAAAAGAGGGCTATATTAAGGAATCTACCTTAGAAACTGTGGATGGACACCAGCACATCACCATCCAAACAAAGTTCATCAACAAAACCAGTGCCATCTCCGGCCTGAAACGCGTGAGCCGTCCCGGCCTTCGTCGCTACGTTGGTGCGGGGGAAATTCCCCGCGTCCTCGGCGGCATGGGTATCGCGATCCTCTCAACCTCACGCGGCATTCTCTCCGGTCACGAGGCGCGCAAACAAAACGTTGGCGGCGAATTACTCGCCTACATCTGGTAACCCATGTCACGCATCGGAAAAAAATCGATTAGCATTCCACCCACGGTCAAAGTCAACGCTTCGCCAGATGGCGGTGTCGCTGTCGAGGGCCCTAAAGGCAAGTTGGAGTGGACACTTCCAAAATCCATCACCGCAAAGATTGACGGGGAAACTCTCTCCGTTGTGCGCGCGTCTGAGGATCGTGAGGACAGGGCCATGCATGGTCTTTCCCGCGCTCTGCTCGCGAATATGGTTATAGGAGTCACGAGCGGCTTCAAACGCCAACTGGAAATCCACGGCGTTGGCTTCAAAGCTGCCGTCCAAGGTCAAAAGCTCAACCTCAATTTGGGGAAATCCCATCCCATCGTCTTCAACATCCCTGACGAAGTAAAAATTACAATCGCTGATAACACAAAAATTACGATTGAGGGCATTGATAACCAACTTGTTGGCCAATGCGCCGCAGATATCCGCGCCTACTACCCGCCTGAGCCCTACAAAGGCAAAGGCGTGCGGTTCGCCGGCGAACAAATCCGCCGCAAAGAAGGCAAAACAGTCCAGTAACCCATGTCCGCCACCGATAAACGCAAACTTCGCCATACCCGCCTCCGGAAGAAACTTTCCGGCACTTCGGCCCGCCCTCGCCTGGCCGTTCACTTCTCGGGACGCCACATTACCGCACAAGTCATTGATGATTCTCAAGGCAAGACCTTGGCTTCCGTCAATACGACAGAATCCGATCTGCGTGCTAAACCTGGCATCCGTGCAAACGTGGCCACTGCCATCCAAGTCGGCAAACTCATCGCTGAACGCGGCAAGGAAAAACAAATCACCAAAGTGGTCTTTGATCGCGGCGGATTCCAATACCATGGCAAGATCAAGGCCTTGGCCGATGCCGCCCGTGAAGGCGGATTCGAATTCTAATATAAAGACTCACCATGCCTCCTAAATCCAAAGAAAGAAGACCCGCTCGCCAACAAACCCCGCGGGAACCAAAAGAAACGACTGAAAAAGTCGTCTTCATCAACCGCTGTGCGAAGGTCGTTAAAGGTGGTCGCCGCTTCAGTTTCAGCGCCCTCATCGTTTCAGGCGACCAAAAAGGCAAAGTCGGCATTGGATTCGGTAAAGCCAATGAGGTCAGCGAAGCGATCCGTAAGGCGACAGACGCCTCAAAAAAGCGCATGGTTAAAATTGCAGTTCTAAATACCACTATTCCACACCAAGTCACTGGTACTCACGGCGGTGGACGCGTTTTGCTTCGCCCCGCCTCGCCTGGTACCGGTGTTATTGCCGGAGGGGGAGTGCGTGCTGTTTTAGAGGCTGTTGGGATTCGTGACATCCTTGCCAAGTCCCTTGGTTCCAGCAATCATGCGAATGTTGTGCATGCAACGCTTGATGCACTCACCCAACTTCGTCCAAAGGAAGAAGTCTTCCGTCTCCGCGGCAAGACGATCCGCACCAAAACTGCAGTAACTCCAGAAGCCACCGAACCTGTCGCTGCCTGATTCTCATGAGACTTCATACACTCAAACCAAATCCTGGTGCCAAGCACCGCCGCAAACGCCTCGGTATTGGCGAAAGCTCCGGGAAAGGAAAAACTTCCGGAAAAGGCCATAAAGGGCAAAAAGCACGTTCCGGTGGTTCAATCCGCCCCGGCTTCGAGGGTGGTCAGATGCCCCTCTACCGTCGTTTGCCAAAGCGTGGCTTCAACAATGCAGCCTTCAGGACTGTCTATGGTGTCGTGAACCTGGACTCGCTGGAGAAAAACTTCTCTAATGGCGATACCATCACCGAGGAAATTCTTCGCAAATTAGGTCTTGTGAATGGCCGCTTTGATGGTGTTAAAATCCTTGGCCGTGGCGAGATTACAAAGTCTCTAACAATCCAAGTCGATGAGGTGAGTGCCACAGCACGCGAAAAAATCGAAAAAGCCGGTGGGAAAATTATTCTCCCTGCTTCTTCCACTGAAGGTTAAGTCCTTAGGACTACGTGCTGTCTTATTAGCAGCGCGTAATTTGATGACGGTATTTTGATTTACGTTACCCATGATCAGTGCATTTGCCAATATTTTTAAGATTCCTGAACTCCGTGCCCGGATTCTTTTTACGTTGGCAGTGATTATTGTCGTTCGTGCTGGATCGGCTATTACCTCTCCAGGGGTCAATGCCGAGGTGCTTCGGGTTTGGTTTTTGGATCGGGCCGATGCTGCGGCTTCGGGTGGCGTAGCCGCCCTTTTTAACCTATTCAGCGGCGGAGCGTTGTCGAATTGCGCAATATTTTCTTTAGGCGTCATGCCTTTTATCAGCGCTTCGATTATGCTCCAACTGCTGACGGCAGTCATTCCTCAGTTGGGCAAACTCTCCCGCGAGGATGGTGGCCGCCAGAAAATTATGCAATACACCCGATACACGACGATCGGGCTTTGCATATTTCAAGCGTACCTCTTGGCAAAATCCTTTGAAAACCCGCAGTCAAATCCTTTCCTGCCAGGTATTATGGATACCATCAACAGGCTCGGACTCCCTCTGGTCATGGATCCTGGCATTGGTTTTCAAATTGTTACAATCGTAACAATGACTGCCGGAACCCTGCTTCTCATGTGGCTTGGAGATCAACTCACCGAAAAAGGAATCGGGAATGGCATGTCCCTAATCATCACGATCGGCATCATAGCCCAATTGCCCGCTGGATTGATTCAAGCTTGGCGGACTTTTGTTCCATCCGCCGCTGAGGCCCAAAATGCAATCAGCCCTGTTGTTTTGGTCTTAATGATTGGTTTCCTATTGTTTGTGGTTGCCGCCGTCATTGCTGTCACCCAAGCCCAACGAAAGATCAGCGTCCAATACGCGAAGCGCGTTGTTGGCCGTAAAGTTTTTGGGGGCCAGACGCAATACATGCCACTGAAAGTGAATTATGCAGGCGTCATGCCAATTATTTTTGCTCAAGCCATTCTTCTCTTTCCATCCACGATCCTAAACATGGCTTTCCCTGGCGTGGCTTGGGCTCAGGATCTCTCAAACCTTCTTACCTACGGCTGGTTGCATTATGTGTTTTTTGGGTTGATGATTTTCTTCTTCAGTTACTTTTGGGTAGCCACTCAGTTTCAACCGGTTCAGATCGCTGATGATCTCAAAAAATACGGTGGCTTCATCCCAGGCGTACGCCCAGGCAAGCCTACTGCGGACTTTCTTGATTACACGATGACCCGCCTCACCTTTGCTGGCGCCATCTTCCTCACCGCTATTGCTGTTCTTCCGCAACTCCTCTCACAGAGTCTTCAAGTTCCCTATATGACCTCCCAATTCTTCGGCGGAACTGGGTTGCTCATCATTGTTGGCGTGGTTCTTGATACAATGCGCCAGGTCGAAACCCATCTGCTCCAGAGACATTATGACGGGTTCCTTCGCAAGGGCCGCATCCGTAGCGCACAAGACAACCGCCGCCGTACCGGTTCAACAACCGGCATCAATGATCAAACCCTCGTGTGGATTTATGTTGGTATCGGCATTCTTGTGATCGCCGGCGTCACGATCTACTTCGCGTCGCAGCTATAGCGTCTCTCAGACCTTGAAACAGCGCGTCGTTCTGCTCGGCCCTCCGGCTTCCGGTAAAGGCACACAAGCCTCACTTCTTGGTGCCACTTTTGGAATTCCCCATACTTCGACTGGCGAGATGCTTCGTCGGGAACGCGCAGCAGGCACCTCGCTCGGTATTGAAGCCGACACTTATACCCGCCAAGGGTTCCTCTTCCCCGACCATCTTGCACTCACAGTTGTCGAACAATGGGTCGATGACCGTGAGCGTTTCCTTCTCGATGGCTTTCCTCGTACCCTGAGTCAAGCTCAAGCCTTCGATCGCATGCTTTTGGATCGCGCCCGCCCGCTAGATGTCGTCTACCTCCTCGCCCTGTCCGACGCCGAGGTTCGCCGCCGAATGCTCGGACGCCTTACCTGCGAATCCTGCGGCGCCGTTTATAATAGTGAATTTCATAAAATCACCGCAGACTCACCCTGCCCAAAGTGTACCGGCCATCTCGCTCGCCGTTCCGATGATAC
>CALAPX010000325.1 GCA_937888355.1 uncultured Spartobacteria bacterium | reverse complement strand
CGCCGCGCCAGAGAGTCGGGAACCATTAGGCAGGAGGAGTTGAATGGAAGCTTCAAAGTCCTTTGCTGGGATGTCCGGGTGGAGAGTTGCGGCCTCATTCGAGGGAAGGTAGTGAACAGAATCTCCGGTTGTTTCGCGCCAGCGGGCGATCCATTTACGGCAAAATCCGCAGTCGTCATCGTAGACAAGAACCGGCCGCGCGGGATCATCAGTTGCCATGGATATGATTACGGCATGTGCGCCGGGGTGAGAGGAAGTCAAATTGTGGATTGCGCTCAAAGGAAAATCGCTGCACTCGTGTGAGGCATGAAGTACGGATTTGCGCGAGAGGTATCATGAGCGTCATGTATCGTTGGTCTAGAAATTCGACACAAAAGCACGAGGAGGAATGGCTGTTGAAACTCGCGCATCTGGATCCAGAGCGTGTGGTGATGCTGACGCGTCCCGGATCGAAGGCTTTAAAAGTGCAGGTATTCGGCGACCGCAAGATGGTGGACCGGCTAGCTAAGGCCCACGGCGGAAATGTGACGCGCTTGACTTCAAATATCTGGGCGAGCGATCAGCAGCGCCCGAGAGCGCCGCTGTCGATTCGGGGACGATTGAAGGTTTATTCCGATGAAGCGGGATGGAGAGCGGAGCCAAATCAAAAGGTGGCAATTCTAATCCCGGCGGGCATGGCATTTGGCACCGGCGACCATGCGACCACGGCCACATGCCTGCGGTTGCTTTGTGATTTATTACCGGAGTTGCCTGAGGGGTGGCGGGCATTGGATGCCGGGACTGGCAGCGGGATTCTGGCGATTGCCGCCGAACGGCTCGGGGCGGCATCCGTGCAGGCCTTCGACTTTGATCCGGTATGCATACGGGTGGCCCGGGAGAATGCGGCGATGAACGGTTGCAGAGCAGTGGAAATCGCCAAAGCAGACTCGCGAAAGCCAGGAGCCTTTGCAAAGGCTGATGTCGTGCTGGCTAATCTCTACAGTGAGTTGCTTATGGAATCAGCCCCCGCCTTGGCCAAACGTCTCAAGCCCGGCGGGTGGTTCCTGTTTTCAGGCGTGCTGAAAACGCAAGTTGACGAGGTATGCGCCTCGTTGGAAGCCGCTGGATTTTCCAAGCCCCATGTGGTGGGGCGTGGAAAATGGTGTGCGGGCATTTGCCGGTGGCCGATTAGCGAACCTTTAGTAATTCGACCTCGAAAATCAGGGTCTCGTCGGGCCCGATGACTCCGCCTGCTCCACGAGGGCCGTAGGCCAGGTTTGACGGGATGAAGAGTTCGATTTTTCCGCCCTCTTTGACGAGTTGGAGCCCCTCGGTCCAGCCGGGGATCACGCCGTTGAGAGGAAATTCGATCGGCTCGTTGCTCTTGTAGGAACTATCGAACTCCGTGCCGTCGATCAGGGTGCCGCGATAGTTGACCTTGACGGTGTCCGTGGCCTTAGGGGCGCGCCCCTCGCCTGGGGTGTGAACGATGTACTGCAGTCCGCTTGCTGTCTGCTGGACGCCGGTTTTTTTTGCATTTTCCGCCAGGAATGCCTGGCCTTTTTCTTGTGCTGTTTGTGCCATGGTTGTGTGTGTGATCAGAAGAAGGGTCGTACAGATGAGGGCTAGGAGGGGTTTGGATATCATTTGCCGGACGCTATGAAGCCGTTTCAATGCTTGCAACCCCAAAGGAAGTTGGTGACGGCTCAAAAAATGGTCTTCAGGTTTTTCGCGACAACCTCGGAGGCGAGGGTGATGTCCTCGGGGGTGTGGGCCGTCGAAAGGAATCCCGCCTCGAATTGCGACGGCGCAAAGTAAACACCATCGTCCAAGCATGCGTGGAAAAACTTTGCGAACCGCCCACGGTCGCTCCGCATCGCATCTTGCAGGTTTTTCACCGGACCATCCGTGAAATAGAGGCAGAACATCGAACCGATGCGGTGGAAGGTGAGGGGGAGGTTATTGATAGCTTTGCGCGTGGCGGATTCAAATGCCGCACCTGTCTGTTCGAGTTGGGCCCATCCGTCGATCCGCTCCATTTCGCGGAGTTGGGCGAGCCCTGCAGCCATGGCGACCGGGTTTCCCGAGAGGGTGCCTGCTTGATAAACCGGCCCATCGGGCGAGAGGAAATCCATGATGTCGGAGCGACCGCCAAAAGCACCGACGGGAAGTCCGCCCCCGATGACTTTTCCCATGGCTGTCAAGTCGGGGGTGATATTGTAAATCTCCTGCGCCCCGCCCCGGGCAAGGCGGAATCCCGTCATGACCTCGTCGAAGATCAAGATGGTGCCATGCTCGGAGCATAGCGCGCGCAATTCCTCGAGAAATCCAGGCTCAGGAAGATAGAGTCCGGCATTTGCCGGAACCGGTTCGAGAATCAAGGCCGCGAGTTCGTTCCGGTTGGCTTCGAACACCGCCCGGACAGCCGTTGGATCGTTGTATGGGACGGTGATGGTCAGGGCGGCGAGTTCAGCCGGAACGCCGGCGCTGTCGGGAGTTCCATTGGTGAGCGCCCCACTGCCGGCCTTTACAAGCAGAGAGTCGACATGGCCATGGTAGCAGCCCTCGAACTTGAGGATTTTTGCGCGCCCAGTGAACCCTCGAGCGAGGCGGATGCAGCTCATGGTTGCCTCGGTGCCGCTGTTGACCATGCGGACTTTTTGCACTGAAGGGACCATGCGGCAGATGGTTTCTGCCATTTCGACTTCCAGTGGGTTCGGAGTGCCGAAGCTAAGACCCCGTGAAGCTGTCTCCTGCACCGCTTGAATGACAGGTTTGGACGCATGGCCAAGGATTGCCGGGCCCCATGTGCCG
>CALAPX010000324.1 GCA_937888355.1 uncultured Spartobacteria bacterium | reverse complement strand
TCGAGTTTTTCCAAGGATTCGAATCGATCCTCCGCATGGATCACTCGGCGAGTAAATTCGGCGGTGTCCGCAACATTGCGCCGACGCCACCCCGATCTTGTCGATACAGCGCTGGGTCCCAAACCGGCATAATCCGCCGCGCGCCAGTAACCGAGATTGTGTAAGCACTCGCGGCCAGCCTTGGCGTAGTTGGAGATTTCATACTGTCCATACCCAGCGCCTTCGAGTTCCTTCATGGCCATTTCAAAAAACTCAGAATCACGCTCGGTCTCCGGCCCCATTTCTCCTCTTTGGAAGCGTTCAAAAAACTCCGTGTCCTCTTCGTAGGTTAGGCAATAGGCTGAAATATGATCCGGAGCGAGATCGATCGTTTTCCTGAGACTATCTCGCCATTGCTGGTCGCTTTGCCCGGGAATCCCAAAGATGAGGTCTAAATTCACATTCCCAAACCCTGCTTCACGGAGGATTCGATAACTTCGTTCGGCTTGTGTTCCAGAGTGAACACGCCCGAGAACCTTCAGCAGTTCTTCGTCCCACGATTGAACCCCCATGCTTACGCGATTGACACCCAACGCCAACATCGCTGCAGCTTTTTCAAGTGAAACGGTCGCCGGGTTCATCTCAAGGGTAAATTCCACCACGTCCGTGAAATCGATGCGCTCTCGGAGACCCCCGATCAGATACTGCAATTGAGTTGTCGAAAGTGCCGTCGGCGTGCCCCCACCAAAGAAAACAGTTTGCGGCTTCAATCCCTCGGCTTCCATTTCAGCCTCACGCAGGACTGCATCAAGAAACGCCTGGGTCTTATTTCGATCGCTGGTCTCTTTATAAAAACTGCAATAAGGGCACACCTTCGGACAAAACGGGATGTGGACGTAAAGATGCCGGACCATGAGACAGAGAACATACCTGCGAGTCATTTGTACGGCAATATCCTGTGAGTTTCTACTTGCCTCAGGCTAGCCACTTCGGGAATGTCGGCTATGGAATCACTCACTTCGCAGCCTCGGACTCCCGCAGACTGGGATTCCCTCTTTTATCAACCGGCGGATTCTTTTTTCCGCGCACACTCGGATGCGGCTCTGACCTACGATGATGTGTCCCTGGCCACCCTCTACAGCAACATCATCCCCCGCGAAGCGAATATCGAGACCTCTCTGGCCCCCGGCCTGAACCTGCATCTACCGGTCGTCTCGGCGGATATGGACACGGTGACCGAGTCACGCATGGCGATCGCTCTAGCTCTCAACGGCGGGCTTGGACTGATCCACTATAACATGCCGCAGAAGCAGCAATTATCGGAGGTCGGCCGCGTAAAAAACCATATCCACGGCCTTATTCGCGAACCGATCAAGGTCCACCCCCAACAACACATCGGTGATGTCATCACTTTGATCGAAGAGAAAAAATACTCCTTCAGCACCTTTCCAGTAGTGGATGAATCCGAGCGGTTGTTAGGACTTCTCCCCGGTCACTGCGTGCGGCCACGGTTTGCATCGCGGTCGGTTCAAGAAGCCATGGTTGGCCGTTCCTTGGTCCTCACGATCCGGGAGTCTGAGCTGGGTGACGATCCCATCGCTCGTGCCGACCGGTTTTTCACTGACAATATCGGGATTCACAAACTTCTGGTCGTGGATGCGGAGGATCACCTCAAGGGACTTTTTACGTTGAGTGATATCGAGCGCATTACGCAGGAACGCTCCCTGCAAACCAAACCCTCTCGCGACGAAAAATTCCGCCTTCTCTGCGGCGCGGCGATCAGTGCGCCCCGTGCGGCAGATGGTTCTCTCGACAGGGGAAACCTCATCGAACACGTTGCAGCCCTTGTCGAACGGGGTCTGGATGTTGTGGCTGTCTCCACAGCCCACGGCCATACACTTGGTGTGGGATCAGCTGTGCGTGCGATTCACGAGGTCTTTCCAAATCTTCCAATCATCGCGGGAAATGTCACCAGTGCTACCGGCGTTGAATTTCTTGCCGATTGTGGCGCGACAACGATCAAGGTCGGCCAAGGCCCGGGATCGATTTGCACAACACGCGTTGTTGCCGGTGTGGGCATTCCTCAACTCACCGCTCTCTATGTATGTTCAAAGGCTGCCGCTCATTGCGGGGTATCCCTTCTGGCCGATGGCGGAATTACAAAATCCGGCGATGTCGTGAAAGCCCTCACCCTCGCCCAAGGTGTCGTCTGTGGCAGCCTTTTGGCGGGCTGCCCAGAAGCGCCCGGACAGATCATGGAAATCAATGGCAAATTCTATAAACAATATCGTGGCATGGGTAGCCATGCCGCGATGAAGGCCGGAAGCGCGGCGCGGTATGGACACGTGAAGGAAACCGCCCAGAAATCCGCTGCTGAAGGTGTGGAAGCACTCAAGGAAGTTTCGGCATCGGTCGATACCGTTCTTGCCCAGATCGCCGGGGGTCTTCAGAGCGGCATGGGGTACCTCGGAGCAAACGATCTCCCGTCCCTCCGCGCCAATGCACGCTACACCCGAATCTCCAGCGCGGGACTCCGCGAGAGCGCACCCCATGACATCATCGAAGTCAAAACAGGCGGCTGAGGAGTTTTCACGCAGCCACGATTACCCATGGCTTGTGAAGCGGTGGAAATCGGCGGCACGCAAGGCTGGCTTGGGGTTTTCGAGTTTCGCTCAAAGTGGTGGATTCGAGATCTACTGGGCCCGCAGCATCTCCGCCTCTCCAGGGTCACTTCGCCTTTATCTCTCGGCAGGAATTCATGGAGATGAAAGCGCTTCGACGGAAGCGTTGCTCTCATCGGTTTCAGGAAACCAGCACCTCCTTCC
>CALAPX010000323.1 GCA_937888355.1 uncultured Spartobacteria bacterium | reverse complement strand
CGCATCGTGCTGGACGGAACAACCCAGCGCCATCCAACTGGACGCTCAAAAGCAAAGGCCCCAACGGAAAATTCCAAAGGATCAGCCGCTTGTAACAGCCCTGCTAAACAAAAAAGGATTCCCGCAGAGAACGTCTTCAAATTCCGCTGGGAACAGGGGTTGGTGTCGGGGTCACTTGAGGGAAAATAGGGTCAGGCCCGTCATTGATCACTGGTTGAGGAGAAGTTTGCCCACTAGTGCCATCACCAACCCCCATTGACTCTTGGACTCCTTTTTGGACAGCATTTTTCACTGCTTGGGAATCAAGTCCTCCAGCAGTTTGAGAGATAGCATCAGAAATACGATCGGCTTGTTGGGGATGAGCAGACGCTACAGCTTGAGCCACGGCTAGCGTAGATTGAGGCACGCTGGAAACGACGCTAGCAGCAATTTCGGCAGTCAAAGTTGGCACAACATTTGAAACGCCCACGGCGATTTGTGGAGCCGCATTGGATACTACTAGAGCCACGGCAGCAGCAATCTCGGGAGCAGATGAAGGAATTATTGAAGATACTCCAGCGGCAATTTGGACAGCCGTTACTGGAGTAACTATAGCCGCTGCTGCAGCAATCCTTGGTGCTACAGCGGGGGATTGCTCAGCGGCAAATTCGGCAATTTCAACTGCCTGGGAGGGAGACTCTGTCACTAGACGAGTCACCGTCTCGACCAAAGCATCATCTCCTTGCTGGGAAGCTTGCTCAATTGCCTGTTGCTGTTCAGCGGAAATAGGACGAGCACTATCAGCATTTAAAGCTTCAGCGGCAGGTCCATCGACTATACCGCGCAAGACATCAGCAATTTGAACAATCTGAGCATCTAACCCAGCAGCGCTATTAGAGGGTGCACTGGCCGCATCACCCTGAGGAGATCCAGCTCCAATTGAACTGGTAAACCCTCCATTGACTGTAACCTGTGTGCCACCCGCAGAAGCAAACTCAACTTGTCCTCTTGCCACACTCAACTGTGCTTGTAACGCGCGGCCATCAGGACCACGTCTTGCAGTTAAACGAAATGCAGTGCCTCGAACCCCCGCTGTCCCAAGAGGCGTGGAAACATTCAAAGATGAATTTTTGTTCAACTTTTTGACATCAGCAATAATATCACCAAAATCCAAATAACCAATAGTTTGAGATGTTCCTGGCTCTGATTTCAAATTGTCGTAAGTTTGCTTGTCCATTTCCCAAGGGGACTGGCTGAATTCCTGAATCACAAACTTAGAATTTTCTGCTACCTGCATCACTGAACCATTGGAAAAAGCGAGATCGGCAACGGAATTTTTGCTGGTCAAAATTGTTGCTCCTTGTTTCAGGCGATCACCTTTTTTCAATGGCTTTGGCTCAGCTTGTTCCGGAGTTGAAAATAATACTCCTCCCTGAACCTCTGTTACAAGAATCACCCCTCGCTTCAACCCCTCATCAGCATTAGACAAAGGAGCTGTAAGGAAAGAGAAGAAACAAATGGCGCTACAAACCAACCAATAATAAGAGATCGAGTTGTGAATTTTCATAGGGCAAAAAGGGAACACTGCATGCGTTAAAACGAATCAGCGACATTCTCAAGTTAAAAACAGCTCACGATTCCAACTTGGCGCGCTTGGCAAGAATGATAAGTTGCACTTATTCAGATGCAACATCCGCCCGTTACGAAATACCGTCCATTTCCTCGAATCGACCTTCCAGACCGCCAGTGGCCGAATCGATCCATTACACACGCTCCAGTCTGGTGCAGTGTAGATCTCCGCGATGGAAACCAAGCCCTTGCACAACCGATGAGCGTGGAGGAGAAACTTGAGTATTTCGAGATGCTTGTTGGCATCGGGTTCAAGGAGATTGAAATCGGCTTTCCGTCAGCTTCACAAATAGAGTTCGATTTTTGCCGCCGCCTTATCGAAGAACGTCGTATTCCGAACGATGTCTCGATCCAAATTCTGTGTCAGTGCCGGGAGGATCTTATTCTACGTTCACTGGAGGCACTCCGCGGCGCGAAAGACATCATCTTTCACCTCTACAATTCGACATCCCCGAAACAGCGCGAATACGTCTTCGCCGCGACCCGCGCACAGATCATCGGGATTGCGACTCACGCCGTCTCATTTCTAAAAGAAAAAATGCAACTCCTGCTCGCGGAGGGGTCTAACATTAAACTCGAGTACTCGCCTGAGAGCTTTACAAGCACGGAACTCGAGTTCTCCCTGGAAATCTGCGAGGCAGTTACTGGGGTCTGGCAACCGTCTGAGGACAACAAAATCATCCTCAACCTTCCCGCCACAGTTGAATACGCATCGCCAAATATCCACGCGGACCAGATTGAGTGGATGTCACGCCACCTTACCCGCCGATCCCTCACTGTGCTCTCACTGCATACCCACAACGATCGTGGCACTGGTACCGCCGCTACCGAACTAGGCCTCCTCGCAGGGGCTGATCGAGTGGAAGGCACCCTCTTTGGCGTAGGTGAACGCACGGGCAATCTCGACATCACCACAGTCGCACTCAACCTCTACACCCATGGAATCCACCCCCATCTCGACCTCAGCCGCCTGAACGACATCCGCGAGGTTTACGAACGCTGCACTCGCATGGAGATTCACCCCAGGCACCCCTATGCAGGCGATCTCGCCTTCACGGCCTTCAGTGGGTCTCATCAAGATGCGATCAAGAAGTCATGGGAAAAGCAGACTCCCGAGAAGCCATGGGATGTCCTCTATATCCCTATCGACCCCGCTGATATCGGGCGGAGCTACAAGGCAATCATCCGCATCAATTCGCAGTCGGGAAAAGGCGGTGTTGCCTATGTTCTTGAAAATGAATTTGGCTACCAACTACCGAAGTCCCTCCAAAAGGAACTCGGCCGCATCATCAATGCAGTCTCCGATGAAAAAGGCACCGAGCTGGAACCTCAGGAAATCCTCGACCTTTTTCACACAACTTACTTTATCGCCGAGGGCATGGTCGCCCTCCAAGAATTCCGTGCAACAGAACGCTCAGACCGTGTTTCCATAGAGGCCACGCTCACACTTGACCATAATTTGATATCCGTGAGCGGCTCAGGAAATGGTCCCATTGCCGCATTTGTTGACGCCCTCCGCCAGACCACCATCCCGGCCTTTGAAATCTTAAACTACTCCGAGCACTCCCTTGGTGCCGGCGCCGATGCCCAGGCGGTCAGCTACATCGAAATCAAAACCTCCACGGGTCGTACTTTTTATGGAGTTGGCAGCAATACAAACATAGAACTCGCATCGATCCACGCAATCGTCAGCGCCCTGAATCGCGCCAATATGCCATTGAAGGCTTGAGCTTATCCGCGCTTCTTTCGGCTCGGCTTCGCGTAGCGCACTTTCCTTCTCCCTGAAGGCAACGCCATTCCCTCTGGCGTAGTGCCACTTTTCAACTCTGCAATCTGATCCCTCAACAATGCGGCGCGTTCGTACTCCAAACGCGACGCTGCTTCGGCCATATCGCGTTCAAGCTCTAAGATCAATCCTGCCGCATCGAAGGATGCCGATCCATCCTCACGAAAACTTTCGGCATGAGTCTCAGCCCCCTTGATCACCACATGCAGACTTTCCTGCACCGCCCGGACCACACTTTTTGGAACAATCCCATGTTCCTTATTATGTTCGTCCTGGACCCTGCGCCTAGCGGATGAAATATCAAGCAAAGACCTCATGCTTGCGGTTATGGTGTCAGCGAAGAGGACTACCTCGCCTTTTACATGCCGCGCCGCGCGGCCCGCAGTTTGAATAAGGCTGGTCTTGCTTCTCAGAAACCCCTCCTTGTCGGCATCAAGGATACATACCAACGATACCTCGGGAAGATCCAAGCCTTCGCGCAGCAGATTGATCCCCACCAACACATCACACTCCCCCGTGCGCAGGGTTCGCAATATTTCCACCCGCTCGATTGTGTCAATATCACTATGTAAATACCGCACCTTTAACCCAATCTCGCGAAGATAGTCGGCTAGATCCTCTGCTGTTCTCTTTGTCAGCGTCGTGATCAACACCCTCTCTCCGGCTTCGATCCGGCGCCTGCAAAGTTCGATCGTCTCGTCAATCTGCGCCTGCAACGGGCGCACCGTAATCAAGGGATCCAGCAGACCGGTGGGACGAATAATCTGCTGAACCGCTAGAGGAGCCCCAATGGTTGCCAAATCCAACTCCCCGTCGGACTCGTGAAACTTTGTCCAATCCCCGCCACTTTCCCCGAACTTGTTCTCGGCATTTTCGATCCATGAGGAATTGCCAACCACACTATTCGCAATCTCAAATCTGCCAGGAGTGGCGCTTACATAGACCAACTGTTTTGCCATCTGCATGAACTCCCCAAAATTCAGCGGCCTATTGTCCAAAGCGCTGGGCAAGCGGAACCCATGTTCAACAAGCACGCTCTTGCGAGACCTGTCCCCGGAATACATCGCTCCTATCTGCGGCACAGTGGCATGCGACTCGTCAATAATGAGCAAATGATCCTCAGGAAGAAAATCAAGCAGGGTATAAGGACGCGCCCCAGGAGTTCTGCCGGTGAGATGCCTCGAGTAGTTCTCAATCCCGCTGCAAAATCCCATCTCCTGCATCATCTCAAGATCGAATTCAGTGCGCATGCGGATGCGTTGTGCCTCCAAAAGTTTTCCATCCCTCTCAAATGAAGCCACTCGCTCCTCGAGTTCCTGACGGATATCAGCCAATGCAAGACGCAGCTTGTCATGAGGAGTCACGAATTGTTTGGCGGGAAAGAGCGTGAAGGTCTTCAGGATTCCAAGCACATGACCACTCAATGGATCCACTAAACTGATACGTTCGATTTCATCGCCAAAAAACTCAATCCGAACCGCTTCATCGTCGCTCTGAGCCGGGAAGACCTCAACAACATCTCCGCGCACCCGGAACCTGCCACGAGCAAATTCAATATCATTCCGTTCATACAGCATCTCTACAATGCGTGACAGGAATGCTTCACGTGACAGTTGATCCCCGGGACGGATTGTAAGCAGCATTTGAAGAAAATCCTCCGGTGACGCCAGGCCATAAATACACGAAACACTAGCGATGATAATCGTATCCCTTCGCGTGATAAGAGAACTTACCGCCGACAGGCGGAGACGTTCTATCTCTTCGTTGATCGATGAGTCCTTCTCAATATAAGTATCAGACCGAGGGATATAGGCCTCTGGTTGGTAGTAGTCGAAGTAGCTCACAAAATATTCGACGGCATTGTTCGGGAAGAACTGCTTGAACTCGCTGTAGAGCTGCGCTGCGAGCGTCTTGTTGTGAGACATGATCAGCGTTGGCTTACCAGTATTGCGGATCAAATTCGCCATCGTGAACGTCTTCCCCGATCCAGTGACACCGAGCAGCATCTGATGGCGGCTCCCCGCGACAACCGACCGCGTCAGGGCCTCTATTGCGCGCCCTTGATCACCTCTCGGCTCATAATTCGATTCCAGCTCAAAACCCATCGTGGCGCACTATTCCCCTCTCCAGACGCGAACGCAACACCGCAACATGATCAAGCCCATAATCAGGTCCTGCGAGCGGCAAGAAGATTGCCGGAGACGGCCAGCAGAACCAATGCCAATCCCGGAATCAACGGGGACAGCGGATGCACCAGCATCAGCCTTCTAGAGTCCGAAAGCATTGTTCCAAGATCCGCATGAGGAGGCTGAGCGCCAAGCCCGATAAAACTCAGGCCGGCTGTTTCTAGAAGCATCCAAGAAAACGTCGTGCCGCATGCTGTCAGCAAAGTCGGAGAGAGATTCGGCAACAAGTGAAACAGCACCAACCTTGCATTCGAGGCACCTAAGGCGCGGGATGCCTCAACGTAACGTGACTGAGCAAGTTCCAGTGCGGCACCTCGAACCGTCCTAGCGAAAAATGGCACATTCACAACAGCAATAGCCATGAGGGCATTTCCAATTCCAGGCCCAAGAACGGCAACAATAGCTAGAGCAAACACAAGGTACGGAAATGCCATCACCAAATCGACACCCCTCATCAAAACCGCATCTGTTTTTCCCCCGTAAAACCCGGATGTAATGCCGATGCATGTCCCGGCAATAAGCGAGACACAAGTAGCGGCAATTGCCACCAGTAGACTGGTCCGTGTTCCCGAAAGAAGGCGGGCAAGCAGGTCCCTTCCTAGAAGATCCGTTCCGAGCACATGCCCATTCACAAATGGCGGCATAAGCCGCTGACCAAGCTCCACAGCATTTGGATCAGGCAGCGGCATCAATGGAGCGAGCATTGAAGCCAGCACCAGAATCCAGGCAAAAACTGATATAGTTTTCAACACTCCCTTCATTTGGAAAGCCTGGGATCCAATACATGCTGAAGCACATCGGTGATAAGATTGATGATCAAATACGAGGTGCCGAGAATCAATACCCCGCCCTGCACAAGAAGGATATCCCTGCTTTGAATCGCCTGCACAAGCATTCGCCCGACACCGGGCCACTGGAATACCGTTTCGATATAAACAGCCCCGCCGATCACATAACCAGCTTGTAAACCCAGTAGTGGGAGAATTGACGGGATCACATTTCTGAAGGCATGACTCATCAGCACCTGAAATCCTTCAACTCCTTTGGCTCGAGCGGTACGGATATATCCGGAAACCAGAACCTCAAGCATCGCACTCCGAATAAACTGGGCAATGACCGACGAGGAAACAATCCCAAGAGCCATTGCCGGCAGAAAAAGGTGTGCCAACAGATCCCCTGCCCCTCCCTTACCTTGAATCGCACCGATCCCTCCACTGGGAAACCAACCAAGAGCGACGGAAAACAAAGAAATAAACATGAGCCCAAGCCAAAATGAAGGGATAGAAATACCTAGAATTGATACCAATGAGAAAAGTCGTCCAATAGTGCGGTCTTTCCATGCGGCAGCGCAGACACCGCACACCACACCCACTACAAGCGCGACGGCGAAGGCCGCCCCAGCCAGAATCAAAGTAGCAGAGTACCTTTCCAGAACCTCGTCCCGGACCGGTCGCCCAATACTGTAAGCTTCACCAAGATCGAGACGGACAAGATTTTGAATCCAGAACAAATACCTCTCAGGAAATGGAGCCTCGAGGTTCATCGAACTTCTCAACCGCTGGACATTATCCGATGTGGCATAGGGGCCGAGCATCGCCTCTGCGGCATCGCCCGGGACCAACTCCATCAACGCAAATAAGAGGAATGTGACTCCGGCAAGTACAGGCCCCAGCAGCACAATCCGCTTGAGAAGATAAAGCTTCAATCCTCTGCCTC
>CALAPX010000322.1 GCA_937888355.1 uncultured Spartobacteria bacterium | reverse complement strand
GTCGTCGGATTTCTCAAGAAGCAGCCAGTAGCGATCGCTCATTTACTCTTTGCCGAACGTTGTTTGGTCACACAAATTTCATGTTTATCAGTCAAGGCAAGAAAAAAGTGGACAATTGGTAAAGGTGTGGAAATTGTTTTGGAATGAAGCAGTCTGGATTTGAAAATGCTGGAGGGAGCGGTCATTTGGCGAATCGGGGAGCGGAAAGGCATCCGAAGGATTGGGTGGTGCGGATGGCGCAGGGGCGGGGGTTGGCGGTGGCTGATAAGACGCTGTATTGGTGGAGCGTGCATCTGGAGAGATTTCTGAAGTTTTGTCGAGATGCCGGTGCGGAAGCAAGCGAAATTCCCGAGGTAGCGGTAAGATTGTTTTTGGAGTCGTTGCCGGTAGGTTCTTCGGCGCAAGAATTTGCGCGGGAGCAGGCCCGGATGGCGTTGGATGTGTTCTTATCGGAAACTGAGGGGTGGGCGTGGGGGGAGGATCGGGTCGGTCGGCTGGGGCCGAAATTCCAGCTGAAGGCGACGCGTGAGGGATGGACCACCGAGGACACAACCGAAAAGGCTGGTGAGCTTTTGAGGAAGAGCAACCGCAGGTTGGCCCACAGGGCGAGTGGAGCGGGGGCAAGCGAGTCAGAGAGCACAGAGGGAATGGCATCCACAAAACAAGAAGCGATTTCCGATGAGGGAAAAGCTGTTGGGCGGGATCGGGCGAGCTGGGAGGCGATGCAGCGGGCGTTGCGGGTGCGGCATTATGCATTACGGACGGAAGAGTCGTATCTGCATTGGGTGGGGCGGTTTTTAGGTTGTCTGGAGCACGCGGGCGGGGATTTGGAATCAGCCGGGGAGGCGGAGGTGCGGGCGTTTTTGGAGGATTTGGCTGTGAGGCGCGGGGTGGCGGCGGCGACGCAGAATCAGGCGTTCTCGGCGTTGTTGTTTTTCTTTGGCGAGGTGTTGAAGCGGCCGCTGGGCAAGGTGGATGCGTTGCGGGCGAAGCGGACGACGCGGCTGCCGGTGGTGTTGTCGCGCGAGGAGGTGCGGAGGTTGCTTGGCGGGTTGGAGGGCACGATGTCGCTCATCGGCCGGTTGCTCTATGGAACGGGGATGCGGATGATGGAGGCGATCCGGCTGCGGGTGAAGGATGTGGATTTCGACCGCCAGCAGGTGATTGTGCGGGAGGGGAAGGGGTCAAAGGACCGGGTGGTGATGTTGCCGGAGACGCTGCGCGAGCCGTTGCGGGAACATTTGGAACGGGTGCGGATTCTTTTCAACGAGGATCGGGCGGCGGGATTGCCGGGGGTGTGGCTGCCGGGGGCGTATGGGGTGAAGGATCCAAAGGCGGGTGAGCGCTGGGAGTGGCAGTGGGTTTTTCCATCCAAGAGTATCGGCAAGGATCCGCGAAGCGGGGTGCGGCGGCGGCACCATGTGCATGACAACGGTGTGGGCAAGGCGCTGGGCGTGGCGGTGCGGCGGGCGGGCATCGCAAAAAAAATCACGGCTCACACGCTGCGACATTCGTTTGCCACACACTTGCTGGAAGGCGGTGCGGATATCCGCACGGTGCAGGAGTTGCTCGGCCACAGCGATGTGAGCACGACGATGATCTACACGCATGTGCTGAACCGGCCCGGTGTGGCGGTGCGGAGTCCGCTGGATGGGTAGTCGGTGTTATCAATTAGCCCTAACTACACTAGCATTCTACGGTTAAATTTTTCATTTGATTCATTCCTTCAATCGATAAGATTTCCCGTTTCCTGATATGATTTCCGCCACTGAAAAAGCCCTTCGCGACCTTCTTGCCCAACGAATCGTTCTCCTCGACGGCGCAATGGGTACGATGATCCAGCAATACAAGTTGCAGGAGGCGGATTACCGGGGCGAGCGATTCGCAAATTGGACCGGGCAGGACCTCAAGGGCAACAACGACCTTCTTGTGCTCACCCAGCCGCACATCGTTCGCGAGGTGCACTCGAAATACATCGCCGCCGGGTCGGACATCATTGAGACGAACACCTTCAATGCTACCAACATCTCGCAAGAGGACTATGGCCTTGGCCACCTTGTGCCCGAACTCAACCTTGCGGCCGCACGCCTTGCCCGCGAGGCCGCCGATGCCTATACCGACCGCCGCGTCTTCGTCGCGGGCGCCATCGGCCCGCTCAACCGAACACTCTCGATCTCGCGCGATGTAAACGACCCCGGCAAGCGTGAGGTCACATTCGAGCAGGTCGCTGCCGCCTACAACGAACAAATCGAAAACCTCGTCGAAGGCGGGGCAGACATTCTGCTCGTTGAAACAATCTTTGACACGCTCAACGCCAAGGCTGCTCTCTTTGCAATCCGCCGCTTTTTCGAGCGCACAGGAAAAAACCTTCCGGTCATGCTCTCGGGCACGATTACTGACTTGAGCGGACGCACACTTACGGGTCAGACCGTCGAAGCGTTCCTGAATTCCCTTTCGCACTTCCCTCTCGTCTCGATTGGCCTCAATTGCGCCCTCGGCCCGAACGAAATGCGCCCGTACATCGAGGAGCTCTCAAACATCTCGCCGTTCTTTGTCAGCGCCTACCCGAACGCCGGCTTGCCCGACCCGCTCTCGCCCACCGGTTTTCCAGAAACCCCAGAATCGCTTGCCCCCCAGCTCCGCGAATGGGCCGATCAGGGCTGGCTGAATATCATTGGCGGGTGCTGCGGCACCACGCCAGACCATATCAAAGCGATGGCTGAAGCAGTTCGTGATCTTCCCCCTCGCCGCATTCCGGTTCGTACAACCACGCTTCGCCTCAGTGGACTTGAGCCATTCACCGCACGGCCGGAGATTCCGTTCATCAACATCGGCGAGCGTGCGAATGTTGCCGGCTCGAAGATTTTCAAGAAACTCATCCTCACCGAAGACTACACGGGAGCCCTTTCCATAGCCCGCCAGCAGGTCGAGTCCGGCGCTCAGATTATCGATGTGAACATGGATGACGGGATGCTTGACGGGGCTGCAGCGATAACCAAGTTCCTAAACCTTATCGCCGCCGAGCCCGATATTTCGAAAGTGCCAATAATGATCGACTCCTCAAAATGGGAAGTCCTCGAAGCCGGCCTTCGCTGCGTCCAAGGCAAGTGCGTTGTCAACTCAATCAGCCTCAAGGAAGGCCCTGAGAAATTCAAGGAACAGGCCCGTCTCATCCGCGCCTACGGAGCAGCAGCAATCGTCATGGCGTTCGATGAGCATGGTCAGGCGGACACTTTTGCACGAAAAACCGAAATCTGCGAACGCGCTTATCGCATCCTCGTCGAGGATGTCGGATTCCCGCCAGAAGATATCATTTTCGATCCCAATATCCTTACCGTAGGCACCGGCATCGAGGAGCATAACGAATACGCCAAGGCCTTCATCGACGCCACGCGTTGGATCAAGGAAAACCTCGCCCATGCCCGCGTGAGCGGCGGTGTGAGCAATATCTCTTTTTCCTTCCAAGGCAACAACCCGATCCGCGAAGCCATCCATGCCGCTTTCCTTTACCACGCCATCAAAGCCGGCTTGGACATGGGAATCGTCAACGCTGGCCAGCTAGCCATCTACGAAGAAGTTCCGAAAGACCTTCTCGCCCTCATCGAGGATGTCCTCTTCAATCGCAGCCCGGATGCCACCGAGCGACTCGTGGCGTTTGCCCAAGGCTTCAAATCCGAAAAATCGGGCGCCAGCGGCCCGACCCAAGATCTTGCCTGGCGCGATGAACCTGTAGAGAAACGCCTCGCCCACTCCCTCGTCAAAGGAATCGCTGATTACGTCGAGGCAGACACAGAGGAAGCTCTTAAAAAATTTGGCAAGCCCCTTAGCGTGATTGAAGGCCCACTCATGGATGGAATGAAGATCGTCGGCGACCTCTTCGGCGCGGGCAAGATGTTCCTTCCACAAGTAGTCAAAAGTGCGCGTGTGATGAAAAAGTCCGTGGCTTGGCTGACGCCGCTTATGGAAGCCGAGCGTGCAGCCAATCCAGAAGCCCGCTCTCAGGGCCGCATCCTCATGGCAACCGTGAAAGGCGATGTCCACGACATTGGCAAGAATATCGTCGGCGTCGTTCTCGCTTGTAACAACTACGCGGTCATCGACATCGGCGTCATGGTCTCTTGCGAGAAAATCCTCGCCGCAGCGAAGGAGAATAACTGCGACATTATCGGTCTCTCCGGTCTCATTACGCCCTCGCTGGACGAAATGATCCACGTCGCGAAGGAAATGGAACGCCAAGGCTTCCAACTCCCTCTGATGATCGGCGGCGCTACCACGAGCAAAGCCCACACTGCCGTGAAAATAGCCCAACACTACAGCGGTGGCATAATCCATGTCCTCGATGCCTCGCGCTCCGTCAATGTCGCCAGTGCGTTGCTCAACCCCGAGCAGAAGCCCGTCTTCCTCAAGCAACTCGCTGCCGATTATGAAAAACTTCGCCACGAGCACGCCAACCGCCAAACATCCAAAGCGATGCTCACGTTCGCTGAAGCCGTCGCCAACGCACCTCAACTTTCCCACGACAATATCGCTATTCCAGAACAAACCGGTGTCGTTGTGTTCGATTCGAAACCGAGTGGAAATATTTCCCTTCGGGATCTTATTTCATTCATCGACTGGTCGCCGTTTTTCCACACTTGGGAACTGCGCGGCCGTTACCCTACGATCTTCGACGACCCACATTACGGCTCGGAAGCTAAAAAGCTTTTTGATGATGCCCAAAATCTCCTTGCGGAGATTGTCGCCAATGATTCGCTCCAACTCCGTGGTGTTTGCGGGTTGTTCCCTGCCAACTGTGAGGGTGAGGACATCGTGGTCTTCTCCGATGACGCGCGCACAGAGGTCGCTGCACGTCTGCACTGCCTCCGCCAGCAGATGAAAAAACCAACTGGCCAGTTCAACCACTCGCTTGCCGATTTTGTCGCCCGCGCGCCAGCAAAGGATTTCGTCGGGGCCTTCGCTGTCACTTCCGGCCATGGACTATCCGAACTCGTCAAAAAATTTAAATCCCAGCACGACGACTACAATGCCATAATGGCCGAAGCCATTGCGGATCGATTTGCTGAAGCCTTCGCCGAATACATGCACAAGTTCGCCCGCAAGATTTGGGGCTTCGGAAAAACCGAGAATTTAACCACCGACGAACTCATTCGCGAAAAATACCGCGGCATTCGCCCTGCCCCTGGCTACCCCTCGCAGCCCGATCACACCGAAAAACATGCCATCTGGAAGCTCCTCGATGTGGACAATACCGCCGGCATCACCCTCACTGAAAGCCTCGCCATGTACCCAGGAAGCAGCGTGAGCGGACTCTATTTCGCGCATCCAGATTCAAAATATTTCGCTGTTGGTAAGATCGAGCGCGATCAACTTGCAGACTACGCCCGCCGCAAAGACATGTCACTGGAGGAGGCCGAGAAGTGGCTCATGCCCTATCTCAACTACGACCCCGACAGCAACCTCGTCCGCCCTTGCCACCCAGGCGCAGTCGTTACGGCATAGTGCCACACAGATAACGGCGTGCATCCTCTAGTTACCCCATGCCTCCAAAACGCTCGGCTGCGGTGACGCAGTTCGACATGAGCATGGCAATTGTCATGGGACCAACACCGCCGGGGACAGGGGTGATTGCCGCGCAACGGTCTGCGACCGCATCGTAGTCGACATCACCGACAAGGCGGTAACCCGTTGGGGAGGTCGGGTCTTCGATGCGATTTATGCCGACATCAATCACTACCGCACCCTCGCGGATGTGATTGGCTCCAATAAAATGCGGACGTCCGATTGCAGCGATGACGATATCAGCCTCGCGCGTGACTGCCGCGAGATCCTTTGTACGGGAATGCGCCACCGTAACTGTGGCATCACCACCGGGACCGCGTTGCATAAGTAGAAGTGCCATCGGTTTTCCTACGATCATGCTGCGCCCGACCACCACGGCGCACCTTCCAGCAGTTTCGATGCCCGCCTCTATCAGCAGGCGGATACAGCCCAGCGGGGTGCACGGCACAAATCCGGTGGGGTCCTCCATGGCGAGTTTCGCTACGTTAACCGGATGGAATCCATCCACATCCTTGCGGGGATCGATAGCCCGCACGATGGCTGCCTCGTCGATCTGGGGTGGCGGGGGTGATTGCACGAGGATGCCATGCACCGCGGGGTCGGCATTGAGTTCACCGACAAGGGTCAACAACTCTTCCTGGGTCGTGTCCGCAGGCAATTCCTTCTTCACCGAGTGCAAGCCGAGTTCGGCGGCCTTGCGGTCCTTTGAACGCACATAAGCGCGCGAGGCGGGATCGTCTCCCACAAGAACAACCGCTAGTCCAGGCGTCACGCCGCGTTTAGCAAGAGCGGCGATTCGCTGCTTTGTTTCCTCCATCACTTTTGCGGCTACTGCCGCGCCATCAATCCGCACCATGTTTCAATAAATCCTCCAAATGTGTTAGCTCCACCTTGAACGCCTCGTTGGAAGTCGTTTCAGGAATGTGCACTGGAAAGCCGATCGTGACCGACACTTTTGAAAATGGCAACGGGATGATGAAGCCATCCCATGTCTTCATGCGCACACAGCGCGAAAATGTGGCGTGCATTGGCAGGACTGGCGCACCTGTGCTCTGGGACAGTTGCACAACGCCTGGTCCGAGGGAGTATTTAGGCCCGCGCGGCCCATCAGGCGTGATCGCTACATCCCCTCCCGACCGGACAATACGGGCTAACTCGCGTTGTGCTTGAAACCCTCGACGCGAACTCGAACCCCGCACCGCTTCCATGCGAAACGCCCCTACTAAACGCGCCAGAATTTCGCCATCCTTGCTTGGGCTGGTCAGTACGGTGACCCCTCTGCGCCCTATGGGGTAAATAGAATTGTAGGCAAATGTGACTCCTAGAATCCTGTTGTGCCAGAAGCAGAGGATGACCGGTCCCTGCCGACTTCCCGCCAGCAACCCGCTTTGGTCATCGACCTTTAGGCGCAAGGTGAGGAAGAGCAATTTGAGAATGGCTGCACCGAAGCCGGCGAGGAATGCTTCGCGGCTCATGCGAGAAATTGCTCCAAGATGCGTGAGAGCACTGGCCTCGCCTGCGCCGCGAGTGTTTCGTTCGCATAGGCCATCCATGACACACCCGATTCAGTATCGAGCGGAGCATCAGGAAAACCTCCAAGTGGATGTTCGAAAACTACGCCTGATTGCTGAAGCACCAGCGCCGAGCAACAGTCATAGGGATGGCATACCAGCGAGGTTTCAAGATCAAGGGTTCGGAAAATCAACGGCCTTAAATCCCCCACCATACGATCATGGCCGCTGATAAGTTCATAGAATTGGCCTCCGGTGCAAATGTATTGGTCATCAAAAATCACCGGAGACGGCGAACTATTCAGACCAATCAACTCGTCCCAGAGGCGCTCTTCGATTTGGGCGGTGAGTGTTCGGCCCTCTGGAAAAAACTTCACCAGCGAGGCGAACCCATGGGCAAATCCGTTGGCTTGGGATGGAGCGGGATCGATTGATATGGTTCCCCCACTGCGTACGTCCTCAGAGGCGCCTACGACTCCCCCTCCTCGTGTAGTCGAAAACTGGTCAGCGCGCCATTGACGGGTGGTGGGAATTTCGGTCATCGCAGCCGCAACGATTTGGGACAGCATTGTATCACTTCCTGACTGGGGAGCGATTCCCGAAAGCGACCATGCACTTCGCTTGTCATACATAATTCCCCGGGTGCCATCGATAGGGTCGATAATGCATTTCCAATCCGTCTCCGCCGCCTGGAGGCCTTCAGGAAAGCAGGTCTCGCCGACCAGGCCTTCCATCACAATCTGTACCGGAAAGCATTTCGGCCATTGGGTGCGGAACCATTCCAAAATTGCCCCCTCACCGATGCGGTCCACAGCGTAAATAGTGTCTCCTCCACCTTGTCCATCCACGCGCGCCAGTGTTACAAAATCCACCCCTCGCCGTCCGGCAAGCACAGCATTTCGGCAAGCCAATCCCAATTGGCACAACAAATCCCTCAAGGCCTCATGCGTCACTTCGCTCATCTTTTAAGGTTAACCCTCCACCAACGGTATTGAAAAGCTCTGCCACTCGTCCCGCCGAATCCCTCAAGACTCCGACGATGACAGCTTAATCACGCACACGCCGACGATAATCAACCCCATCCCACCCAACGCAGCAAAACTCAGCGTTTGGCCATAAAAAATCCTCGCAAGCAGCGAAATCATTACGATTCCGAGACCGGACCACACCGCATACGCAACGCCCACTTGAATTGACTTTAAGGCGAGCGCCAAAAAATAAAACGACAATGCATAGCCGATAAAAACGATCGCTGCGGGGACTGGGCGTGTGAAGCCCTCGGTAGCCTTCAATGCGGTGGTACCGATCACTTCGGTCACAATGGCAGTGCACAAATAAACCCAACCCATATTTCATTTTATTATGAAATGAG
>CALAPX010000321.1 GCA_937888355.1 uncultured Spartobacteria bacterium | reverse complement strand
GTCGACCCAACCCGAAATCTGACGCGCGCCGAGGATCTCAAAACAAAATACAATCTCTCCAGGATCGATGACCTCATCATTCTCGAGCACGATGGAAGCCATCGTTTGGCCAATATCCTTGATACAGGCGAGTTTGATTTCTCTATGATTCCTCATGGAGGTGCCCCAGTCCTCCTCGCCTTCCGCGGGGAGCAGACCCTCACCACCTCGATGCTCCAACTCTTGAATCCGGACACCGAGACAGTTGCTTTTCTGCAAGGCCATGGAGAACCCGACCCACTCCGCCAACTTTCTACTTTTACCAAAGCTATCGAGGAGCAGAACGCACGCATCCAGTTACTCTCCCTCGCCTCTAGTGACACGGTGCCGCCTGAGGTGACAGCCATCGTCATTGCTGCCGCAAAATCAGACTTGGATGAACGTGAGTCAGCCGTCCTCTCGGCTTGGTTACGATCCGGGGGCAGAATGCTTGTCCTCCTCGACCCGAATGCCACAACCCCGAATCTGCACTCCATGCTTGCCACTGCTGGCATCATTCCACAGGACGATCGCGTTCTTCGAGTAATCCAACTCCCTTTTGCCACCGGTATCCTCAGGGATGTCACCGGCCAAGTCCTACAGGATGCAGAAATTACTCGTCGCCTAGAGGGCATAAACATTCTCTTTCCAGGCGCGACTCAGAGCTTAACCTTTGATTCTGAACTGAGCGAAAAGGATAAGATCCGCATTCGGCCGCTCGTTAAGCCAGCCGAGGAGTTCTGGGGTGAAACAAATTATGCTCCCAACCAACCGGAGGGCGTCCAATACGAAGACGGCATTGATCACGGGCAACCCCTCGTCATTGCCGCCTCAGCTGACCGCAACGCGGTGGAGGACGACCGCGTCAAAGTCCAATCCTCCCGACTTATCGTCATCGGCACATCCCAGTTCGCTTTTGACGCCTCCCTCACCCCCCAAGCCCTCGACCTTCTTGTCGGATCAATCAATTCGTTGATCAACCGATCCGCCGTAAGTGGCATCACTCCCAAAACATCCATCAGATTCCTGCTTCAACTCACAGACGAGCAACTTTCCCAACTCGCCCTGATAGTCCTTATTGCCATGCCCAGCGCCTCTGCATTTTTGGGTTTTATCGTTTGGTTTCGTCGCCGCGTATGAACCGTCTCCCCACCGCCTTGCTAGTTCTGGCGGCCATCGCCTTGGCGGTCTTTGTCGGCACTACATCTCGGTGGAGATTTTCACCGGAACGCCTTAATACAGTTGGTTCCCCGCTCTTTCGTTTCGATCCAGCGGAGATTGAAGGAATCACTATCAAGAATGGAGACATCTCCTACACAATAGAGCAATCGGGAGAAGGTTGGCGTATCTCGACGGGATCTGGTGACGAAGCCTCTCCGGCCATGGTCCAATCCCTCATGCAAGTGGCGCTTGAGACTCCTATTCTTGATCGCATCGACACATCCGAGGTGCGCGACGAAAAGAATCTTGCAACCTTCGGAGTGAACAAAAGCAGTCTCCAGATCGATTTTCGAGGGGACAAACCGGGCACACTTCTCATCGGAAAAAACAGCCCGGACGGCACCCGCACCTATGTCTCGTTTAAAAACTCGAAGACTGTCTATCTTGTACCAAGATCCTTGGCTGATTTGATCTCAATCGATCCGGCTTCATTCCGTGAACGCCGCCTCCTCACTATTGATCCCTCGACGATCGACAGGATCATCATTCGAAACAGCCTCTCCATAATAGAACTTAAACGAAACGGTGGCACGTGGCACATTTTGAAACCTGTCCACGACCAAGCGAGCGCTAAAGTGGTTCATGCACTCATTGACTCGCTCTCACAGATAGCAATTCAATCATTCACTCAAAAAAAATCTCTGCGCGAAAATTCCGGTGAAACGATTGCTTATGCAGGCAGCATCGAACTTCATTCACTTGCAGCGGATGAACCGTTGCTTATTACCTTTATCCGCCCCGATGAAATGGGCCTCCGCTCTGTGGAACTCAAGCCCCGCAATGTCTCAGGCCGCATCTCGCCAGATTCACCGAACCTTACTGACATCAATCTCGACGCCCTCCGCGACCGCTCCCTTGCCCATGTAAATCCTGACATGGTGGATATTGTCAAAATCCGGACACCCAGCATAAATCTTCTCATCAAACGCGATGGAGACGCCTGGGATGAATCATCAATCAATGTCGACGATCTCATCCAGACCCTTGCTGACACGCGGGTCTCGGCCTACCGACCAGCCACCCCTTCTGCCTTGGAGGAACTTGGGATCAATGACGCAGGTCACCGAATTGAGTTTTCCGCATTTCTTTCAGAGAACACACCCGAAGCACTCGCCGGCGAACATTCCGTCCTCACCCTCGATATTGGATCGCCTCAACCCGATGGCACACTACCAGTCCTTATTTCAGGCTCCCCGGAGATCCGTTTTGTGCCGACTGCATTCCTTGACGCAATTGGGGCCCTCTGATCGCCATTGCCAACTCGAGCCTAGTCCGATTTCCTACCGCCACCTTTTTTAAAAAATCATGACCTCAGCCAGTATCCGCCAGTCGTTCCTCGATTTCTTCCGCAATAAACAGCATACCATCGTTCCTTCATCGAGTCTTATGCCGGACTCGCCGAACCTCCTTTTCACGAACGCCGGCATGAACCAATTTGTTCCGGTTTTCCTCGGTCAAAAGTCCTCGGATGTTTCAAAGTGGGCAGGTTCCATTCCAGGATCCGATCAACGCGCAGCCGATACTCAAAAATGCATCCGTGCCGGAGGAAAACACAACGACCTTGATGATGTTGGCCTGGATACCTACCACCACACCTTCTTCGAGATGCTGGGCAACTGGTCCTTCGGCGACTACTTCAAGAAGGAAGCCATCGAGTGGGCCTGGGAACTTATCGTCGATCACTGGAAATTTCCACCCGCACGCCTCTACGCCACGATCTACCAACCTGAACCCGGAGATCCCGCCTCGCGGGACGAGGAGGCTTGGAATTTCTGGGCAGAAAAATTCAACGCCGCAGGGCTCGACCCCGCCGTTCATATCGTGAACGGAAACAAAAAAGATAATTTCTGGATGATGGGTGAGACCGGCCCCTGCGGCCCATGCTCGGAACTCCATATCGACCTGACACCCGCCGGCGACACACGGGGTGCCCTGGTTAACAGAGGCACCGCCGAGTGCATCGAGATCTGGAACCTCGTTTTCATCCAATTCAATGCCAATCCTGACGGTTCGTTCTCTCCTCTCCCTGCCCGCCATGTCGATACCGGCATGGGATTCGAACGAGTCACTTCAATCATTCAAGGCACAAAAAACCTCACCGATTTCGCCACTGCACGCATTTCGAATTATGAGACCGACATCTTCCGTCCAATCTTTGATGAAATTGAGAAACTCAGCGGAAAAACCTACGGATCCACACTCCCTGTCAGCGGCTCAACCGGCAGTACCGAACAGGAAATAAATGATGTCGCTTTCCGAGTTATCGCTGACCACATCCGCACCCTCTCGTTTGCTATTGCTGATGGTATTCAGCCCGGAAATACCGATCGAAACTACGTGCTGCGCCGCATCCTGCGCCGTGCTGTTCGCTATGGACGCTCCATTGGCCTGCAGGATCCTTTCTTCCACAAACTCGTCGACGTTCTAGCCCGCACCATGGGCAATGTCTTTCCTGAACTTCGCTCAAAACAAAAACACATCGAGCAGGTCCTGAAACTCGAAGAGGACACCTTTAACCGCACCCTCGACAAGGGGATTGCCCTCTTCAACGAGGAAGCGGTCAAAGGCAATATCTCCGCCGCCTTCGCTTTCAAACTTTATGATGAGCAAGGATTCCCGCTCGACCTGACAGAACTCATGGCCCGCGAGCGTGGGCTTTCTGTCGATACCACCGGCTTTGACAAACTCATGGAAGCCCAGCGCTCCCGGGCCCGAGCCGCTCAGAAAAAGGAAGTAATCACGCTCTCTGAAATTGAAACCACCACCCCAACTCGCTTTACAGGCTTCGAATCACTCATCGAGAAAGCCCGCGTTCTGGAAGTAGTTTCGATCAAAAATAAAACCGCTGTCATTCTCGACACCACCCCCTGTTACGCTGAAATGGGTGGCCAGATCGGTGATACCGCTGAGATCATCGGCTCAGGACAACTCTGGCATGTCACCAATACCCGGAAAAATGGTGACACCTATCTCCACCTTCTTGATTCATCCGATGCGCCAACAGTGGGTGCCGAGGTCGAGATCAGTGTCACCGGGCCTCGGCGCTTGGCAATCCAGCGACACCACACGGTGACCCATCTCCTCCACTGGGCCCTGCATGAAGTAGTGTCACAGGAAGCCACTCAAAAAGGTTCGTCCGTTGCCCCCGACAAGCTGACGTTCGATTTCAATAGCGCCCCGCTCACAGCGGAGCAAGTCGCCGCCATTGAATCCCTCGTCAATGATCGCATCCTCGCCAATACCCCGGTGAGCTGGACGGAAGTCCCCTACGCTGATGTCCGTGGTCGCTCCGACATCATGCAATTCTTTGGTGACAAATATGGG
>CALAPX010000320.1 GCA_937888355.1 uncultured Spartobacteria bacterium | reverse complement strand
ATGGATTAATTATTGCCTTTCATGACTTGACGATTGTTCTGTTTTTTTAGAGAAATTTAGAGTGTTTCAGTTTCTTCATCCCAGAGCTCTCTTTCTGACTGTGCTGTTTTCTTTCAGCGTACCGCGTGCGGATGCGGCGCTAATTTACTACACAAGTAGTTTGCCGAGTTCGGTATTCGCTGGTGCGTCCTTAAAATTTGGGCAAATAACCTATCCACTTGATGGGAGTTACACATTTGGAAGTTCAACAGGTACACGATTTGGTATCCAGCCTGAAGCGGATGGCATGCGTGCTGTAAACGCTGTCAACGGTCTCGAATGGGCTGCAGATGCTGGTATTGTCGGGTCTTCTTATCTTGGCACAGGGAATATTATTAAGTTTGGCAGTTTCAATTCGATCAGCGCTGGGTCTTCGTCCAACTGGACCAGCGCAAGCAGTGGCGTTGGGTTTGCGGAAGACGGTCGGGCTGGGAACTGGAATGCGGGTGGTCGGGGCGTGGCAGGAATTCGATATTTTACCGGTTCCGGATACCACTACGGTTGGGTCGAACTGATTTACAATGCGGCAGCAGATTCTGTCACTGTAGATCGATTTGCTTTTGAGAGTGTCATCAATGCCGCTGCTATTACACCCAACGTTGCCCCTGAACCAGGTCAGGTGGCTTCAAGCTTCCTTCTGCTTGCTGGAATCACCGGTTACGTCGTTCTGAAGCGTCGGCAAAAGCGCTCCGTTGCCAAAGTTGTCTAATCGTTTTGTTTGCGACGTTGGCGTAGGATAGCGATCCCGATTCCTCCAGCGGCAACAAGGGACATGAGCCAAGTGGAGGGTTCTGGGACGGAGGCGGTCGCGAGTGAGTACCCGATGTCTTCGAGGATGCCAAGTTCGATGGCGCTGAGGGTGCGCACGGCCGGGCCACTTGCAACGGCATGATTCATGACTTTTTTGTTGGCTCCGGTGAAGTAGGTCGTGTCGAGGTGCGAGACCGAGCTGCCGCTTGCCCAAGTTCCCGGCGTATAAAGCGGCACAAGGCCTCCGAACGCGGCCACGGCGTTCGCTCCACCGAAGTAGAGGCCACCCGCTCCACCAGTGAGATTGGTGTTGTAGGATGTGTTCCAGAGATAGGTTCCGTTGCTGATCGGAGCGTTGCCATTGGAATCCACGATGAAATCGTCGAATGTTACCCAATAGTTAGCCGTGTTGCTTCCGGCCGAGTCGATGAGCGACATGAACCCGAAAGCGTGGAGGAGTTCGTGCATGGCCACGGCTTTAAAGTCGTAGTAACCAGCCGAAATCGAGTCGTCGGTGTCCCAGTTGTAGTGGAAATTCCAATTGATCGTGCCGTCCGCTGTGGCACCATTTGGATCGACTCCCGTTTGGATTTTTTGCTGCACGAAGGTCTTATTGAAGCCTTGTGTGGCGTATAAACTGCTTCCCGCCGAAGCAAGCGAACCGCCGTTGGTACTATGGCCTGTGACGTTGAACGTCAGTGTTACCGGCGAGGCGACATTCAGATAATCGGCCAGCGTGTTGGCGGCGGAGTTGAGGGCGGTTTTATGATTGTCGGTCCACAAGTTGGATCCAGTGCCATATTGAAAATCGAAGACGAGCCCTGCATGGGTCGTGAGCGGAAAAAGCAGTAGACACAGAATTAGGAGGTTCGGGCGAATCATGCTTGCGATGGCATTTCGATACCAGTACCAGCTGTCGCGATCAAAGAGGAGCAATTTCAATTCGAAAAATTACCATGGCAGATTGACTATCCACCCAATGACTGGACATTTTCCAAAAAATATCGGCAGGGGCATTCCCATAACCGGAATCGCAGGATAATTTGCATGTGGAACGCCTCATGATCACCAGTACACCCATCCCGTTTGAAGCCCGCGCCAGCCTTCGAGTGCCGCTTGTCTCGGCCCATGTAAAAGCAGGGTTTCCATCTCCGGCGGATGACCATCTGGAGCGATCGCTTGACCTGAACGAGCATCTGGTAAAAAACCCCGCATCCACATTTTTCGTTCGAGTCGAGGGGGATTCGATGCGCGATGCCGGGATTTCCAGTGGCGATATCCTTGTGGTGGATCGTTCGGTCGAACCAAAAGACCGTCAGATCGTGGTCGCGATGCTTGATGGGGATTTCACAGTGAAACGCTTCCGCAAGCGGGGCGATGGGGTATTTCTAGAGGCTGAAAACAATGCGTATCCGCCAATCAAAGTAGGCGAAAACCAAGAGCTTGTCATCTGGGGGGCCGTGACCTTTGTCATCCATCAGCCCCGATGAGCACCCGATTCGCTCTAGTGGATTGCAATAATTTCTACGCCTCGTGTGAGCGTGTTTTTAATCCGCGCCTTGTCCACAGGCCGGTCGTGGTGCTGAGTAATAACGACGGGTGTGTGATCGCTCGCAGCGAGGAGGTGAAGCAACTCGGGATTCCGATGGGGGCGCCCGCGCATGAGCACAAGGAGTTCTTCCGCAAGAACGGGGTGGTGGTCTTGAGTTCCAACTACGCGCTTTACGGCGACATGTCGGCACGGGTCATGGAAACACTGCGTCCGGATGTGCCGGCGATGGAGGTATATTCGATTGATGAGGCGTTTCTTGCCCTTGAAGAGTGGCAAGGGATGGACTTTGCGCGGAAATTGCGCGCGCGCGTGCGGCAGTGGACCGGCATTCCGGTATCAATCGGGATCGGGCCGACCAAGACATTGGCCAAGATCGCCAACCGGTTGGCAAAAAAAACGCCCGAACTCGGCGGAGTGCTGGATCTCGGCTTGGTGCGCGATCTGGATGACACGTTGTCGCGGATTCCCTGTGCGGACATCTGGGGGATCGGAAAGCGATTGGCCCTGCGCCTTGCGGCGGGAGGCATCCATTCAGCCCTCGATCTCAAGCAGGCCGGTTCCGGCTTTGTGCGGAAAAGTCTCGGGGTGGTTGGGGAGCGGATTCAGAGAGAGCTACAGGGTGTATCCTGTCTTTCCCTTGAGGAGGTTGCAGCTCCCCGCAAGGGCATTGCTTCCGCCAAATCGTTCGGTCGGCCGGTGGAATCGCTTGTGGAGTTGGAAGAGGCCCTCTCCACTTATACCGCCCGCGCCGCAGAGAAGCTCCGGAGCGGGAGGCTCTTGGCAACCTGTCTCCATGTGTTTTTGAGCACGAACCCCTTCTCGGGCCACCAGTCCCAGCACCAGGCTAGCGCGCAAATACGGCTCTCCCGCCCGACAAACAACACGCCAGACCTGCTCCGCTCCGCTCTGTGCTTGTTGCGGCAACTCTACCGCCCGGGACACCTTTACAAAAAGACCGGGATTTTTCTGACGGATTTTATTGGGGAAGGGGAACGGCAGGCGGACTTTTTCGAGGACGTGCCGACAATACAGCGTCGACGTAAACTCGACGAGGTGGTGGATGGGTTGAACCACCGATTGGGACGCCATGCGATCCGGTATGGATCGATGGGGGTGCATGCAAAGTGGGCGATGCGGCAGGAAACCCGTTCACCAAAATTTACCACTCGCTGGGACGAGCTTCCGGTGGCCAAAGCGTAAAGTGCATTAGACCTTATGGTCTGCACGGTCGCTCCGGAGATGGATGGTCTTATGCTCGAGATCGTGCACGGCCCGGATGTAGCGGACGGTGCGACTGCGAGCGCGCATGAGGATCGAGTGGGTGATGGCAGTTTTTCCGATTAGTTTCACGCCGGGGAGCAAGGTGCTGTCGGTGATGCCGGTAGCGCAAAAGATGGCACTTTCGCCAGGAACAATCTCCTCAGCGGTGAACACCTTTGAGATTTCGTCGGCCGGGAAGATGCTGTCCTCTAGTTCGGACGCTTTGGATGGCTCATCCTTGAACCACATGCGCATCTGGATGTCGCCCCCAAGAGCGCGGAGAGCAGTGGCGGTGAGAATGCCCTCAGGCGTTCCGCCGATGCCCACATACAAGTCAACGCCGGAATCAGGCAGGGAGGGGGCAACGGCAGCGGTAATGTCGCCGTCCGAAACCATGCGCAGACTGGCGCCGGCCTCGCGCACGGCATCGATGAATTGTTTGTTGCGTGGACGGTCGAGAATCAGCACGACAAGTTCAGGAATACGCTTTCCCAAGGACTGGCTGGCGAGTTCCAGAACATCGGACATGGGGTGGTCAATGAGTGTGTGCTCAAGTCCTGCTGCACGCACCGCTCGGTCGATCCGTGGACCATAGGAGAGCTTGTGTGTGTAAAATGCCGGCATGTTTTTCATGACTCTCTTGCCGCACGGGCTTTCGACAGCCGACATGACCGAAATCGAGTTCGCCATGCCTTTGGAGATGTTTGTCGTGCCATCCACCGGATCCAGGGCGATATCAAAACGCGGGGCGGATTCCTTCCAGGTACCGAGTTTGTCGCCAAGAAAAATACCGGGGGCATTATCCTTGATTCCTTCGCCGATAGCGACCTCGCCACGGATATCGACCAAGTCGAACACGCCATAAATGGCATCGCAGGCTGCAGCATCAGCCGCTTCCTTGTCGCCGCGTCCGATCCAGCGCATGGCATTCAGTGCGGCATTCTCAGTGGCACGGACAAACTCAAATTCAATCGTACGTTCGGGGTCGTGGAATGTAGGCATAGGGATGTGAACGGGGTAGAGGGTAAAGGAAAACCAATCTCTCCGAAAATGGCAATCCCGTCCTGGTTCAGGAAATTATGAAATCAGTTCGCCCTGTCTCCGAGGAGTGGGGAGGCGTTTCCGGCGAAGAAAAACGGCGAGGGTGGCGCCCAGTGCATTGTCTTTGAGGCATCTGCAAAGATGTATTTCGTCTTGCTGCCGAGTTGGACAAGGATGACTTCGCGGCCGTTGAGTTTCCCGCTGGAAACAAGGCAGCGACCTGCGGCATTGGTGTAGCCGGTTTTCATTCCTGTATAATCTGGAGAGGCGCCAAGCAGAAGGTTGGTGGCTTCTAGGCGGGTGACACGTCCGTTATTGTGCCGGAACCGGGATTCCTGTTTCAGCATCATCTCGCGGAGCAGCGGAATCCGATAGGCATGGTAGGCGATGCGGGCCATGTCGCGCGCGGTTGAGTATTGTGAGCCAGGCAGACCATTGCTGTTGACGAAGCGTGAGGATGATGCCCCGAGAGATGCGGCAGTGGAGTTCATCTGTGCGGCGAACATTGATTCCGAGCCGCTGTGGTCACGGGCAAGTGCGGCACAGGCATCATTAGCGCTTTTTACCATGATCGCTTCGAGGAGTTGGCGTCGAGGGTAGCGCTCGCCGACTTTGAGATTGAGCTTGATCGGTTCAGCCAGTGTTTCCGGGCGTGCAATGGTAACGCATTGGTCGAGGTTGCCGCGACGGGCAACAAGGAGGGCGGTGAGAAGTTTCTGGGTGCTCGCCACCTGGCGGCGGGTATCGGCGTTTTTCTGAAAGAGAACATCTCCCGAACGTGCATCGATGAGGATGGCGGACTCTGCTTTGATCGATGGGGCATTCAAAGGCCATGTGGAAGGATTTCCCGGAGGAGGCGAGGCGATTGGAGGAGGGACATAAGCCTCTGCACGCCGCACCGGGGGCTCAATGAATGTGGAGCAGGAGGAAAGAAAATTCGCTGCGATAAGAACAACCGCCGCGCCATGTGATTTCATATCCCAATCGATAAACAAAAAATGGGATCGTGCAATTTCCGAGTTTCAATTGATAAGGCTAAAAAGTGTGGAGCAATTTTCCGACAAGGAGTCTTTAAAAATTTACATTGAAAAATTATTATTAGGTATATGTAAATAAATACTATGTGACGTCTAATGCTCGGCTTCTGTCTTTTGTGCATTTTGAGTTTTTGTCATCCCTCAGATGCAGCGCTTGTTATTTATAATGTGAGCCCTTCTCAGACGATAGGTCCCGGAGGTTCTATGACTTTTGGAGCTATTCAAGCGGCATCTCCGGGCTCAACTGTTGGAACATTTATTTTAGGATCAACAACATCACCTTCTTTTGGTGTAACATTTGCAACGTCGCCCGCGGGTGTTTACACAATCAACAATAATAATATCGAGTGGTGTGTAGGACCTGCGCTTGGGGGTTCATACATGTCTACTGGAAATATTTACCAGTTTTCCCCCGGGGTCCTATTGGATGCGACTGGTGGAGGGGGAGTTGGGTCATGGATAAGTAACAGCCCCGGATTTATTGAGGTAGGGGTTGGTGGTTATTGGTCTGGTGGAGGTGCTGGTTATGCTGGACTGAGGATCAATGGGGGCGGAGGCAACTACTATTATGGGTGGGCTCACTTGAACGCCAATCTTGGAGCATTAATGTTCACAATTGATCAGTTTGTTTTTGAAAATGTTGCAAACGCCAGCATTACTACTGGCGCTGGTGCCAGCGCAGCCGTCCCCGAGCCTAATCAAATAGCGGCTTCGATTGTTGTGATCATCATGCTGGCAGGGGGTTATTTCAGATCTCTCGGCAAACTGTCCCGCATCAACGCCCACTCGCTTCATACTTGAATTGAGAGCTGAGTGATTTCAATCCATCGGAAGCCTTGGAGGCGATGATCTCAAATTCCGGAGCATCCGGGGGATTGGGATCGACCAATATGCGGCGGGCGTTTTCGGGTGCTTCCCAGGCCAGACTGGCTGCCGGGTAGACTTGGAGGGAGGTGCCAACAACGATGAGGAGGTCCGCTGTGGATACGATTTCGGCGGCGCGCGAGAATTCCGGAACATCCTCGCCGAACCAGACGATATGGGGACGGAGTTGTGATCCAAGGGGACAGAGGTCCCCCTCGCGGAGTTCCCATCCATCGATCGGCAGCACTAGGTCGGGGTCACTTGTCGAGCGGGCTTTGGTGAGTTCCCCGTGCAGGTGGAGGACAGACGTTGATCCAGCGCGTTCGTGGAGGTCATCGACGTTTTGGGTGATCACCGAAACTCGTGAGTGGCGTTCCCATGAGGCGATCTCAAGATGCGCGGGGTTTGGGAGTGCGTCACGGAGTGCTTTACGGCGTTCGTTATAGAATTTCAGGACAAGGGTTCTATCGCGTTCCCATGCCTCAGGAGTGGCGACATCTTCCACGCGGTGATTTTCCCAAAGCCCACCATTATCACGGAAGGTCCTCAGTCCACTTTCGGCACTGAGTCCGGCTCCGCTGATGACGACAATATGTCGACGATTCATTGAGGTAAACGATCGGCAAATTCTGGCCGATAGAACCAATCAGACCAATAGGCCCATCCGGCCTTGGTCATCTCGACAGGCGAGTCGATCCAAGACCCGTTCGGCCCATGACGCCGGATCCGGTAGGCATCCTTCCACATCACGCTGGTGCCCTCCGGCACGTAGAGGAAGAGATATGGCTGATCCTCAAAAATCACTCGTTGGAGGTTGCTAGCCATGGAGATGATTTTCTCGCGGTTATATTCCTGCCTGATTTCATCAAGGAGGCGGTCAGCCTCGGGGTTCTTGTAGCCCACGACATTGAGTTGCTCGGGGTTTGTCTGTGAAGAGTGCCAGATTTGGAACTGATCGTAGCTGTTGCCGAGCGACCAACCCAGCACCATGGCGTCGAAGTCGCCTTTATTGATGTGGCTTTTGAGAAAGACGGCCCACTCGTAGAGTTCCACTTTTACCTCAATACCGAGTTGCTTGAGGCCATCTTGCGCAAGGGTGGCGATATCGCGGCGGATTTCATTTCCGTTATTCGTGATGAGGGTGAATGAAAAGCGCTGACCATCTTTTTGCAGGATGCCATCAGGACCAGGCATCCAGCCTGCTTCGGCAAGGAGGGCGCGGGCTTTATCCGGATCGTAGGCGAACGGTTTGAGCGACGGGTCGAAAAACCACATGCGTGGTGTAAAAATACCAGTGCTCTGAAGACCATGTCCGTAGAGGATAAAGCGGACCATGGAAGAGACATCGACCGCGTGGGCGAGGGCGCGGCGTACTTTTGGGTCTTGGAAGAGCGGGCGTTTGAGATTCCAGCCGATATAGGTGTAGCTGCTGCCAGGGCTGGTGAAGACCTCAAAGCGGTCATCCTTCGAGAAGGTTGTCACTGTCCATGGTTCAGCACTCCAGAAGTCGACCTGTCGGGTTTCAAATGCCAGACGCAAGGTAAGTTGGTCCGGCATGAAGCGATAGACGACGGCATCCAGCCAAGGCCCCGGCGCGTTGAAATAGGTGGGGTTCCGAATGACGCGGATGAATTCATTGGTTTTCCATGCGTCGAATTTGAATGCTCCAGTGCCTACCGGGTTTCGGTTGAAGTTGGCTACCCACCAGCTTTGAGGTTTTCCCTCAAGCAAATGCGCGGGAAGGATCGACATCATCCAGCTCTCCAACGCCGGAGAGTAAGGTTTGCGGTAAATGACACGGAACGTGTGGGGGGTAGGTGCCTCGACGCGAAGAATAAGGTCGAAGTCAGGTTTGCGTGGGGAAGCGGTGGCGTCATCCATGATCGCGTCATAAGTGAAGACCGCATCGTGCGAGGTGAATGCGGCACCGTCATGCCAACGGACATCATTTCTGAGGGTGAAGACAACCTCGGGTTCGGCAAGAAATGGAACAGGATCACCAATCTCGACGTTGCCACCCCCTATGGAATCAAGGGCAGCGGAGATTGTTTGCTTCAGGGCAGGGTCTGCAGTGAGTTCACACGCCGCTCCGGATTCCACCCATGCACGGAGGATTGAGTTTGGAGGAAGGGCAGCATGAAGTTTGGGCAGGACTTCATGGGCGTTGGCTTTGGACTCCACACGTATGGTGGCCAACGGTGCCAATGAATCAGCTGCAAATAACGCCGCAATGTCCCGGGATGTGTCGAGGCCCGGTTCCCGCATAACAAGTAGAAGACGATTATCTTGCGATTGAATGCGAGTGAGCGACCAGATTTCCCAGTCACTTTTGCGCGACTCCAGAACAGCAGCCGCAGCTAGGGCGGCAGGGCGATCACGGAACACAAAGGTTGTCGTCTGAGTCAGTGTCCAAGACGTCGCTAGATCGCCAATGATTTCAAGGTCTGGATTGTATTTCAGGAGCCCGTTAAAAAGAGACGAGGTGACCTGTGATGAAGCGCTGTCGGCTTGCTGAATAGGATTGAGCGTAGAGGGTTCGCCCAGCACGCCGAGGGACATTTCGTTCTTTCGATCCGTGGCTAATCGGGAGGAATTCCAAAAGGAGATTCCGATCAGCAATAGGAGTAAAACAGGAAATCCGTAAATGAACCAACGGGCGATACGCATGGCGAAAAAACGGGATTACTATGCCCGGTGAGGTCGATAGCACAAGTGGCGTTTGCATTCAGTCACTGCGGCATCGATACCATCACAGTGGGAGGCAACGCGATTGTGGATAGAGCACTCAGAGGGGGTTTCGATCGTAAACGTGCGATCCGCATGGCCAAAGTGTAGCAGTAATGCCTCAGGCCATTCTGGAAGGGTGTCAGGGGACACGCGCCGGCGGATGACGCCGTGTCTGGAACGACTTCCATCGATTCTTGAGCGGGGATCATGTGGGAGGTGCCGTTCCATCGCAGTGATGATTTTTTCACCCAGGTGGGGACGGGTGGCGGATGTCTCGTACACATAGACGCCACGAGCGTCATAGTCCTCATGGAGAATGATCGCGAGATCGAAGTGCTTTGCGGCTATGAGGGCGCACTGGGCAGCAATGTGGGGGGTGGTATGCGGATTTTTGTAGCAACGGTTGAGATCGATCCCTTGATCATCAGTCCTTTTATTGTGGGTGAGTCCCCAAGGATTCAGGCAGGGAAAAATCGTGAGATCCAG
>CALAPX010000319.1 GCA_937888355.1 uncultured Spartobacteria bacterium | reverse complement strand
TGACCGTGACATTTCGGAGGTGGACAAGAACGCACCTAAAACCAAAGAAGCGATTGCGGCATTGATGAACGAGGTCATGGAAGCCCAATGCCAACTCCTTGAAAAATACATTCCCGCGCAGGAGATCGTCACCACCTTCACCATGCGGGGTCAACCTTTTGCCCTCTACAAGACCGGTCTGCTCAAACTCCCCAAGCACTGCATCTTGGTCTGGGGCGATTCAGGTTCTTGGGCGACGTTTCCGGCCTTGCCCAGCGGCGAGGAGTTGGAGCGTGAAGGTGGGAACGGCACCTACTACCATTTGACCTATTGCGATAACCATCATGTGGAATGGGTCTCACCGACAGTCATCCGCACGGAAATGCTGAAGGCAATTGATGAAAGGAAATGCTCGCAATATGTGATTTATAACGTGGGGGATGTGCGGGAACTGCCGCTCTCGCTCGCTGCCGGGTCTAACATAGCCTGGGATCACCGACCCTGGCTGGAGCCGGGCTACGACCAAGTATTCATGGCACAATGGATCCGCAATCATTTCGATGTGAAGGCTGGGAGTGTCGGCGAACAGACGATCCTTGATCTATATAATCGCTATTTTGCTCTGGAAAGCGACATGCGCTGCACCAGTGTGATGGAAGTCGTTAGGCCAATCATGTGGGACGCTCCCAAACAAAAAAATAATGATGAGTTAAGAAAAGTATTGTCGGAGCTTAACTTTAAAAAAGATGAGCGTTTCAGGGTCAGTGAGGAAAAATTAAAACGAGACGAACCTCTGTGGGAAAAACTGAGGACCGACGCCGTGGCCGCACTCAATCTGGTGCCTGAGCAACGCCGGCAATTCTACAAGGACTGCAGACTGTTGCACATCGAGACATCCAGCGGGGTGAACCGTTTCGCCATGGGTATTCGTCGGATGATCGACGCCACATTGCGGGGTGACAAAGCAGGCATCGACACCGCCTTTGAATCCGCGAAGTCCGCCATGCAGGTGATCCTAGATAGCCGTAAAACTGCGGAGCACGACCATTGGAAAAACTGGTTCCGGGGAGACTATAACTGGGATATCAAATGGTCGTTGCGTCCCGATCAACACATCAAGGAGCTGGAGGCCTTCAGGAAGCGGCTCGCCGACCTGCCTCTGGCACCGCCAGCCGCGCAGTAAGTTTTTGATTTTGAAGTCGGAACCCCAGATGGATAACCAAACCCGACCCCGCATGAAAACTGACACGCTTCATCGCATTCTGACATTCTGTGCACTTGCCGCTTTCAGTTTTTCCAGCCCGCTGAGCCTAGCCCAAAGTCAGCCATCGGCAGGGCATCCGTCGATCCCCCGCCTGCCGATTTGGCCAGCAGGCACCATTCCGGATGGGGGGGCGGACACATTGGGCGATCCGTCGGTGCCGACGGTGGATGTCCATCTACCCGCACCCGAAAAAGCCAATGGGACCGCCGTGGTCGTTCTGCCCGGCGGCGGCTACGGTGGATTGTCCATGGGCTTTGAAGGCGAACATTCCGCTCGATTCCTGACGGACAACGGTATCGCCGCGTTTGTGGTGCGGTACCGCCATGCGCCGAGGTTTATTCATCCGGTGCCTTCGCAGGATGCCCTGCAAGCGGTGCGTTGGGTACGCTCCCGGGCGGCGGAGTTCCATATCGCGCCGAATCGAGTTGGGCTGATGGGTTTCTCTGCCGGAGGCCATTTGGCATCCACCGTGATCACCCATATTGACCGCGGGAATCCAGACGCCCTGGAACCTCTCGGCAAAGTGTCGGCGCGCCCTGACTTCGCCATCCTCTTTTATCCAGTCATAACGTTGATGGAGGAGGCGTTCGTCCATGGAGGGTCACGCAAAAATCTGACTGCCGACAAACAAGATCTCTGGTTGGAACTGTCCAACGAAAGGAAAGTTTCGAAAGACACCCCGCCGGTGTTCTTGATCCATGGCGGAAAGGACAAGGGAGTCCCCCCGGAAAATTCGATGCTGTTTGCCGAGGCCTGCCGCAAAGCGGGCGTGAGCGTGGAGCTACATGTTTTATCACAGGGCGAGCATGCGTTCCGGGATGAGGCCATTCGCGCTGAAGCCTACGAGGATCTCCGCCATTGGTTGGGTCGCAATGGATGGCTCACGAATCAAGCGCCCCCTCCCTAATTCCAGACAATGCCATGAAATCACGTAATTTCTCATCGATCATGACCTGGCTGATTGCCTTGGCGACCTCCGCCTCGGCACAGACCACTCCAACTCTTTTATTTAAAGACGACTTCACCGCAGCCAATGGCACCTCGTTGACCGACCCCGCCACCCGCGCCACCGGCACGCTCGCCTCCACAGTTAAGTATGAGTGGACGGGCAGCGCCAACCTGACCACCCAGGATGTGGTCGTGGATAGCACGCTCAACTGGGACAGCAACAGCAACAGGAACGGCCAACACCAGCAACCGACGGACACATCCGTCCAGAGCTTCCGCATGACCTACAATTGGGCACCGCAGGTGAACGGAAGAGTATGGGAAGTCGAGTTCGACCAGCGCGTGGGTTGGAGCCACCCGTTGACTTTCGGACTCTCCGACAATGTACAGAATGGCTCATGGGACGCTTGGAATAACGCCAACTACGACTTCGCGGTCGGTTCCTACGGCACCAGCTTATACTACGACACTGACAACGATGGTGGCAGCACCATCCCCACCCAGGTCGCCGCTGTGTTTCCGGCACTGGCCACCACGAACCCTCCAAGCAACCAAATCCATCATTTCCGCATCCGCTTCGACGAGCCTAACGGCACGGCCACCGTATGGATCAATGGGGTCCAGAAAACCCAGGTTGCCTCGCTGGATTTCGAAAACGCAGGCCGTTACCTGTCATGGGGCGAGCCGTCGAACTATGCCGGCGCTCTCGACAACATCACCGTTAGCGTCTTTGAAACCCCTCCAACGATCGTGAGCTACACCCCCGCGCTAGCCGCCACCGGCGTTTATCCCGGAACCCCGTTGGTGGCGACTTTCAGCAATGCCATCACACTCACGGGTGCAGGCTCGATCACCATCCAGGACATGGCGGGTGCGAATGACGTGGCCATCAACGTGACGGATCCGGCGCAGGTCTCGGTATCCGGCACGAATCTCATCATCACTCCACCTGCCAGTCTCGCCTATGGCCACCCGTTCAAGGTGGTCATCGGCCCCGGCACGGTGGGGAATTTTTCCACCGAAACGATGGCTGCCCAGTGGACTTTCACCACGGCCTTGCAGGAATTCACCGCGCCCGTGATCACCCTGAAAAATCCGTTGGACGGAGGGTTCAAAGTCGCCCCAAACGCGAACCTCATCGCGACCTTTGATCAGAACATCACCGCCGGCAGCGGCAACATCATCATTGTGGATACCGATAACAACACCACGACGAAGACCATCGCGGTGACCGATGCCGCGCAGGTATCGTTTGCAGGAAAAGTCCTGACCATCGATCCCACAGCTCCGCTGACTTTGGGCAAGCACTACGCGGTGCAGATCGCCGCAGGCGCAGTCAAGAACTACAGCGATATCCCCTTCGCCGGCATCCCGAATAGCGACGTGACGACATGGAGCTTCGCCATCATCGATCCGTTGAAGATCATGCCCATGGGCGACTCGATCACGGTTGGCGGGACCAATGCCGGAAATGTCGAACCCTACTGGTATGGCTACCGCAGCGTCCTTTACAACCTCCTCCACGGTGCAGGCTACAACTTCCTCTTCGTCGGACAATCCACCCAGCCACCGAGCCCTCTTCCCAGCGGCACGACACCGCCGGCGGACCTCGCCGCACTCGGCCAGAACGCCCACAATAGCGTCGGAGGAACGACCGTCACCTACCTCAACGACAATATCCTCACCTGGCTCGCCGCTGATGATCCCGACGTTATCCTCCTCAAGATCGGCACCAATAGCTGGGACACGGCGGGGCTCTACACCCTCGTCAGCACCATTACCACCACCAAGCCCAATGTGCACCTGATCATCGCGCAAATCATCCCGAGATACACTTACAATGTGGGAGTGGTGGACTACAACACCTACATCCGGGACACCCTAGTGCCTTACTATCAAGGGCTCGGCAAAAAAGTCACCCTCGTGGATCAGTATGCGCAATTCCTCAGCAATCCCGGCGACCTCACTTCGATCAACCAATCGCTCTTCTCGAATGGCATCAACCATCCCACCAATGTCGGTTACGCCAAGATGGCGCAGGTCTGGTTCAACGGGATCAAGGCACTCGGCATCGGTCCCGAAATTTTCGCCAACTGGATTTCCAATGGGGACTTCGGGATTGCCCCCGGCGATCAGGGCCTCAATAGCGACCCCGACGGCGATGGCATCTCCAACGGGGTAGAAAACTACTTCGGAACGGATCCTGGCAAGTTCTCCAGTGGGCTGGTCCCAGTCACGGCGAACGCAGGTGCGGGCACTTTCACCTTCACCCACCCGCTTAACCCCACAAGCGCTGAAAACCTCACCGCAACCTACCGCTGGTCGAAGGACCTCTCCACCTTCACCGCAGGCGGAGTGTGGAGCAACGGTAGCACCGTGAATTTCACTCAGAGCGCGCCATCCGGGGGTTTTGTCACCGTGACCGCGACCGTCACGGGAGCGCCACTCGACAAACTCTTCGTCGATGTGCGGGTGACGCAAAACTAACCCTTCGATGAAACAAACGACCCGACTCCTCGCTTCCCTACTCCTTGTCATGTCTTCCGTCACCCAAGCGGCTGACGAGGCCGAACGCCAAGTATGGGGATTTAATGCCCAGAGCCGCCACTGGTACGGGAACGGTCCGCTCCCGCATTTCGCATGGCCGGTTCGCGACACGACCCTGCGAGTGACGGCTTCGGGGAAGGTGGATCCCTTTATTTGCCAAGGGGAGATGCTTCTTCCTGCGGAAAAAGCGAATGTGGTGCAGATCCGCATGGATCCGGCCTCCGCCAGCAAGTGCCAGCTCTGGTTCACCACCGGAATCTCCCCCGCACCGGATCAACAGAAAATGGTGGTGTTCGACCTTAACCCGGGTTCAGGCATGCAAGATTACACCCTGGATCTGAAGAATATGGCGACATGGCAGGACCAGATCGGCTGGTTAAGGTTTGTCTTCCTGGGGGCCAAGCCTAGTGAGGAACTGGGCGTGGAACGCATCAAGGTGTTTGACGGGGAAAAAATCTCCAAACCGATGGTTTATACGAGCTACCAGCCTGGTCAAAAACCGGTGGTCAGGGAATTCCGCATGGGAAGTCTTTTTAACAACTCCATGGTGTTGCAGCGGGACAAACCAGTTCCTGTCTGGGGTCGCGGAAAGCCCCAGGAGGTCGTCACTGTCGAGTTTGCCGGTCAGAAAAAGAGCGCCACCGCGGACGCCAGCGGCAAGTGGGAGGTGGTTCTGGAACCCCTGCAAGTTTCTGTCGAACCCCGCAGCATGATCGTCTCATCCAGCGTCCCCGAGCACCGTATCGAACTCAACGACATTCTCGTGGGCGATGTCTGGCTCTGTGCCGGCCAATCCAATATGGGCGGAAATCCTTTTGAA
>CALAPX010000318.1 GCA_937888355.1 uncultured Spartobacteria bacterium | reverse complement strand
GAAAGTGCCGTAATGGCTGCCCAGAACATCTTGTTCTGAAATGGCGTCGGGTGCTTCAAAAAGTTGGGAAAGTTGGATCAGGCCTCGGGTGCATCAAGAGTTGCCGAAGGAGCATTGGTGAATTTCAAACCTTGCTTCGCGCGATGCAGAAATTCCTTGGCCAATGCGCGATAGGCGGCTGAGCCTGAACCGTGAGGGTCGTGTTCAAAGATTGTTTTTCCATGGCTGGGGGCCTCGGCGAAGCGCACGGTACGTGGAATGACAGTGTCAAACACGACCTCCTCAAAATGGTTTCGCACTTCTTTTTCCACAGCAGGGTTCAGATTGGTGCGACTATCGAACATCGTGAGTACAAGACCCGATATTGCCAGCGAAGGATTCGCCCCGCTGTTGCGGATGCGTTCAGTAACTTCCATGAGAAGACCAAGACCCTCCAAGGCGTAGTATTCACACTGTATCGGAACAAGAATCTCATCCGCAGCGGCAAGAGCGTTTGACATGAGGATGCCGAGTGATGGTGGGCAATCCATGAGAACATAATCAAACTCATACTCTGCCCGGATCACATCGAATGCTGCCCGGAGTCTCATCATGTGATCGTCCATGCGCGCCACTTCAATCTCCGCTCCAGCTAGGTCGAGGTCTGATCTGATGATTGAGAGGTTTTTCACGCGAGTTTGCGCTACCAGTGAGGATCCTGGAGCTTCACCGATCAATGCGGAATAAATGCTTTGAGATTCAGAATCCTCCGGGGCCAGCACACTTGAGGCGCTTCCTTGCGGGTCAAGATCCACCAAGAGAACCCGGCATTTTTTTTCAGCCAGTGCTGCAGCCAGGTTGACGCTGGTCGTGGTTTTTCCAACCCCGCCTTTTTGGTTAGTAATTGCAATGACTTTCATGATGGAACAAACGCTGTGTCTTGTTGCACAGGTGTGGTTGGAATTGTCAACGCCACGCTTGCCCAGCAGGTGTCTTGTGCCACTCTTTAACTTCTTCCCTCATTGCCGGTGAAAGCTCGAATTTCCAAGGAATGCCATCGCACCGGCGCATGATTTCACAAGGATCCGTCGGCGACGGGAGTCTTGCCGTGTGACAAGTGACACCCATGCGGGAAATTTTATTCACGACGATTCCGCTGCGTGCGCTTTGTTCCAACGAGAGAATTCCCTCAATTGGGGGTGTTTTTGATTCAGATTGATCGGCAATCTCAAGTTCCGAAGTCGTCCGAATTGCGTGAAAGATTTGCTGTGAGTTGGCAAGTCCCAGGCGAAGCAGAACACGGTCCAGGGGTTCCTTAAGAAGTCGACGCGCCTCACGGATGCGTTCGGCGTTTGCGATTGATAAGATTTCAACTGAAAGCAGGTGATCCAGAAAGATGTCTTGGGAAAAACGCAAGGCCGTAAAATCTTTCCAGAGTTTTGAAAACGCAGAGGGTGTGTCGGATTGAAAAATTGTCGTGCTGCCGAGAATATTTAAAATGCTGGCATTGGTATCCGAGTGAAGAGTGTGGTTGATCGCTAAGGCCCCATTACTCAGTGGAAGGATGCCATGGAGCTCGCAAAACAGGGGAGTCAGTGTTCGGAGAAGAGGCATACCAAGAGTCAATGTCGATAAGTCGGTGGGCTCTGTTCCGATGGCCAGTGCATTTATTTCGCGCAGTTCCTCATCCGTTCTGATGGATAATTTCTGAAGTGCCTCACCTAAAGAGCAACGATTTCTCATTTGGATTTCCCGTGCAGACCGTTGGCCCTTGGTATCGAGTGAATCTAGGAGTGCCTTGAAAGGAATTCGGCGATGGCCAAAAATACGCTCAGGGTAAATCTCATCACAGAGTGATGCTAGATTGGAAGGCGGGATCAATCTTGGGATGACCACTTCCCCGAGTTTTTTCTCAATTATTCTTAACCTCTCAGTGGAAGGAGGTTCTACAAATGCCACTGAAATCTTTCGGTGGGGCGATGAGCTGATCGGTATTGCTTGATACTTTTTAGCTGTCGATTCCGGCCATTGATCCATCAAACTTGGATCAATGTCTTCTGGGATAACGATAGTTGATTCAAATCCGGACACACGGGACCAGATCGAAGTGAAGCGTCGTTCATCGATTCTGTTTAGCTCTAACAGCACAGACAAAGTCGATCTTGTGGGGCTTGATTCTCTGAGTGTCTCGAATTCACGCCTCGCCCCCAATCCCTCTGCGATTAGAATGTCATCAAGGCTATTGATGTCTTTTCCAGACTCACCCTCCAGGAATGAGGGACGGATTTGCAGACGGGCACCCAGAGCTTTCCATGTGTGCAAAAGGTTTTTTCGTTGCTTCAGAGGACCGCAAGTCCAACAAGACGCAATCAGAGCTAACGCCGCAAGAAGTGGCAAGGCGTAGGCAAGAGAAATCAGTACATCCATCGTGGTACTGTCCTCTTAAAGACGCCTGTGATGTCTTGCATGATCTCCACTGGGTCGTATCTGCTGGGCTGATGCGATGCGGTGAGCCATGATGAGAATCGCCAAGATTGCAGCGGAGAGGATCGCCACCCAGATTCCAGAGGCAGCGTAAAAAAGATCTAGTGAACGTGTATCAGTATCACCACGGGGTGATTTTTCGGCTTGCTCGGTAAGCAATAAGTTGTTGGGGACACTTTGTTCAATAGCATGGAGGGATGCTGGATAACTACAGGTCAATATGAGAATCAAAGTGAATTGAGGCCACGGAAAAAAGATGTTTGGCATGATGACAATTATGTTCGCCAGAACATTTGGAAAATGGGGTTACCTCCCCACATGAATCGGAAGAAATTTTCGACGTGGGAGATTTCCTCCTTGATGCGCCAGCGGCGCCCCACTACAAACGCCCCATTCCAGTTCCTCCGCGCATGGCGAAAATTACATTAATTATTAGCATTGTTTTTGGTTTCGCCACAGCTGGTGTGGGACTTTTAAACTTAGAAAAGCTTGTTGTTCTTAAAAATCTGCTATCAGAAACAGAATCTAAACTTGCTACAACTAACTCATCTTTAGCGGATTCTACAAAAAACGCGGAAGGCCTCGAGAAGCAGGTGGCTGAGTTGAGTGAGAAATCTGCCACGTTGACCTCTGATGGTGAAAAAATGAAATCCGAGATCGCTGTTGAGAAAACAAAGGTTTCTGATTTGAGCGAGCAAGTATCGATGAAGGAAGCGGAACTGTCTTCGCAGAAGGGCAGGTTGGAGTCACAAGCCAAGGATTTGGTTGATCTCAAAGAACGCTTGGCAGCGATCGAATCGACGCCTTCATTGCCTCCAGAAGACGTGGAGAAGATTGGAAAGCTCGAGGAAAAGAACACAATGCTTTTGGATCAAATTGCCTCTCTTGAAGGGCGCATCAATGTCCTTCAGCAACGCGAAACAGAAAAAACTATTAAATCTTCATTGAAGACCCTTTCTGGAAGAATTCTAGCGGTGAACCAGTCATGGAATTTTGTTGTCCTTGATATCGGAGACAAAAAAGGAGTCCTCGCCAATACGGAACTTTTGGTCAAAAGGGGGCCCACTGCAATTGGTCGGGTTCGCATTACCTCAGTGGAACCAGCATCTTCAATAGCAGACATTATTCCAGCAAGCCTCGTTCCAGGGTTGATAATCCGCCCCGGGGACGAAGTCATTTATCTTGATGAAACTCTTTAGCCTCGTCGCCTTGATGTCAGTAGTAGTCTTTTTGAATGGTTGTGCCACTGAGGGCACGGGTAATAGCTCCCACAATGAAAGTTCGCTCCCGTGGAACAGGCCTCAGTCATGGGAAGGTGCTGGAGCAATGGGTGCGGCAATGCAAGGGACGCCTTAAAAAGTTAGCCAGCGGGCGTCTCCGATATTTTATCAAATCAGCTTCGTAGCTTAAGCGCTTATCTAAGTTGCTCTCGTTGGTGTTGATCGTTTAGTTCGATGATAAGCTGATTCCTGGAATTCGAGGGGCGATCCAGACAATCCAAGCAGTTATAAGTGTCCAAGAGATAATATTTAACGCGACACCGGTTTGCATCATTTTTACAAGGGGAATTCGGCCACTGCCGAAAACAATAGCATTTGGAGGTGTGGCGACTGGCATCATGAATGCACAACTGCTTGCAAGGGCAACGGCGGCCCCTAAAAAAAGCGGATTTTCTCCAAATCCAACAGCAATGGAGGCGACGATGGGCAGAAAAGTCGAGGTGGTTGCCGAATTGCTGGTAATTTCCGTTAACAAGACAATCAGCAATACAATGCCCGATACAATGAGGGGGATTGGCAACGTATCCATTTTTGAGGCATGGCCAACGATCCACGCGGCAACACCATTTGTTTGAATCCCATTTGCCAAGCTCAGCCCTCCTCCGATTAGGATCAAGACATCCCAAGGGGCCTTTCGGATTGCATGCAAATCAAGAATTCTCGGGGAGTCCAACTTGCTTTCAGGCAAAACAAATAGCAACAAACCGCCGAGCATTGCGATTCCAGGATCGGATAGCCACGGAATAGCCTCTGTAAATGTGCCGCGAAGAATCCATAATAACGCAGTGCCAGTGAAGACGAATGCAACCCGCTTCTCTGCGGAAGACATTTGGCCGATTTTTTTTGACTCGGTAAAAATCAAATCCCTTCCGCTTGGAAGTTCACCTTTTCCGATTCCAAATCCAATCCTTGTGAGATAAAGCCAAGAGAGGAAGAGGAGTATGAGTGAGAGAGGGCCAGCCATTAGGAGCCACCCGGTGAAGCTGATTCTCACTCCATGAGATTCCTCCATGAAACCCGCAAGAATGGCGTTTGGTGGTGTGCCGACAAGCGTGGCCATTCCCCCGATATTGGCACCATAAGCGATCGACAGGAGGAGGGCACAGGCAAACGGGGCTTCATCTTCGATCTGAAACAAGGCAATAACGGAGATCGCAATGGGAAGCATCATGACAGCGACTGCGGTATTGTTGACCCACATTGATAGAAATCCCGAGGAGGCGAGAAATCCACCTATCACCGCTCTCTTGCGGACTCCCGCACAAGAAATGATCGCCAATGAAATCCTTCGGTGCAGCCCGGTGCTTTCCATCGCAAGAGCAATAAAAATACCCCCAAGGAAGAGAAAAATCACTGGATTCGCATAGGGGGCGGTGGCTGTTTGAATATCGCCGGCTCCAGAGGCTGGAAAAAGAACAATTGGAAAGAGCGCTGTTACAGCAAAAGGAAAAAGCTCCGAGATCCAAAGAGTGCCCATAAGAACAGCCACCCCGAGTGTCCGCCAGCCTGGATCTGACAATCCCTCCGGTGGATTTGAATGCAACGTGCAAATCCAGAATGCAAAACCCACAGCGGCGAGAACAAGTCGCACCATGCGGGTGGGGCTCATAGGGGAGGGGAGAATTGAGCCAAGTCTGCGGCCAGGCCACGCTCATCAGCCACACGGAAATTCTCGCCTGCAGACAATGCAACACAGCGACCTCCAGGCATGACAAACTCCAAAATCAAAGGACGCTTTCCAGAGTGTTTTTTTACAGCCTCAAGAATTATTTCAAGGGAAGATTCGTCAAGGCGTGCACGGTCAAGACGGATGCGTG
>CALAPX010000317.1 GCA_937888355.1 uncultured Spartobacteria bacterium | reverse complement strand
TTAAGCCAGAGAGTTTTAATCTCGTTGCTGATCATGCACTTATTTTCCGTCTGATGTTGATCGGCGCCCGTTTATTCCGCTGACCAACAAGCGACCAGCGACCGTTTTGCCTAACCGGCACGAAATGGAACAATTCGGCACGCAAGTTGTCACCATTTGCCACCCCGGATGCCGCCCACAGCGGCTGCATTTCCTCTCAAAGCCCCGGTGGAACCGCGATTTCGATACGCGCACGAAGACCCCGAAAATCATCAAGGTTTAACGTGTAGATTTTGTCTGTCCCTGCCTTTCGAGCAGCTACCACATGCAGGAAGTCATGGATATGGCCACCCCGGACGCCGTGTCGACGGGCTTTGTCCAAGGCAGCAAGCGTCTCCTGCAAGCTTAGCTCGACGCACCCCAAGTCATCCGCGATCTCGCGGCAAATTTTCGCGGCGTCCTCGGCTTGGCTCCGGAAACCAAGCCTGCCTCCCGTGAGTGTTGAGAAAACCTCCGCAAAGCTGTGCGTCCGCGTGAAGCCACCTTCCTTCGCCAAAGAAAGACGGATCCCCTCATCGAGCGAAGCTTCCACCAAGGCCGATGAGTCCCAATAAGCACTCATCGTGCGTCACGCTCGGCACGCAAAGCCTCGGCAATAGCAGCGCGCGATACGGCAGGGGCCTTTAGAATGGTGTAGCCCTTCTTTCGCAGAGACTTCACCACCGGAACTTCGGCAGGCTTGAGCAGTCTGAACGTGACGCGATTGCTGTCTTGGTATTCGCGGACAACACTGTCTCCCGGCTGAAAGGGAGAAGGAAAAATGCCGCGGCGGCGCCCATCGAGTTTGGTGACGGTTTCCATAGTGGGAATTTCCCATTTATTTGCGGTTAATCAAGCGAATTCTACGAACGGCAACGCACAGAGTTGCCTGCAGCAAGTGGGCATTTTGACACCCAACGGCAGGCATGGACACAAAACAACCTCTCCCGGAACGAATCAGTACTCAAACTCCGAACGAACGCCTTTGGACGGCCGATGACCTGGCCCGCTACATCGGCTGCAGCGTGCGGGAGATCCGCAACCTGCGTTACGCCGGTTTGCCCACGATCAAGTTCCGGCACTTGATCCGCTTCGAGCCCGACGCGGTGAAGGTGTGGCTGCGCGCGCAGCAGTAGTCGCTACCGCCGATTCAAGATTCGGCTGGTGGCACGATGGCGAACCACGCATCCGCCTGCTCCTCGGTGGCCAGCTCTCGGTAGTGCCGGAAGATGATGTCGGGTGAATTCCCCGCCTCGAGCGCCACTTCGTTGGCATTCTTGATCTTGGCGATGCGGTAGCTGATGAACGAGTGGCGCAGCACATTGTGCGGCCACTCGATACCGAGGCGTCGCGAGAGATTGGTCGCCTTGCGGTAGGTTTCCGCACTGGGCACGATTAGGCCCCGGCCAACGTGGGGCAAGAGCCACTGGCGAAGGTTGTCGCTGATCGGCACGATACGCCGCGAGGCCGTCTTGGCTTGTCCGGCGCGGATCGTGATGAACCGGCGCTCAAGATCGATGGCGCTCCACTCGA
>CALAPX010000316.1 GCA_937888355.1 uncultured Spartobacteria bacterium | reverse complement strand
CCGCCCGCAGAGTCGCCATAGGTAAAGACGCGGGTCGAATCGAGATGCAGCGCCTCACCATGCTTGGCAAGATAGCGCACGGCGTCCATGGAGTCGGTCACACAATCGCGGATGCTGGTATCCCCGTTCTTACAAAGCCGATATTGCACGGCTGCCACACAAAAGCCCGCTTCGGTCAAACCACGCACCGTCTGGGCAATGTTTGATCGCCCCTGTGCCTTGTTCTTGCTGCCCGCCGCCCAGCCTCCGCCGTGGGTGTAGACCACCAGGGGATAGGCACCCACAAGCTCAGTCGCTGGATAGAAGAGGTCCAGATGCAGATCCTTTTCAGCCATCGTCTTGTAGACGATGTCCGCTTTCAGATGAATCGGCGCGTTGTCCGTGGCAGGCTCCGCCCGCAACGACACGCCACTCACCAAAATGAGCGGAAGTAAAATGAGCCTGAATGTATTCATGACGTCTTTAGGTGTCCTTTATCGTTTGCGCCGCGTTCGACTATTTAAAACTGATCTCGACGCTTTCGAGTACGGGCTTGGATGCGTTTTCGGTGGTGTCCTGCAGCTTTAGCTCAAAGCAGAAGCCGTAGCCTGCTGGCAACTCGCTCAGATCCATCGACGCGGGGATGCGCTGAATTTGTTTGGAGAAACCTTCGATGTGGTCGTAGCTCTCTTTGAGTTCTGCCCAGTCACTCCAGGTGTCGGCCTTGCCGTCATTGGTGGTGTCCACTCCGACGCGCGCTGTTACTTTCTCGACCCATGGCCCTGGGCTGACGTAGTCATGTTTGGTTTGATTCAGTAGATAGAACTGTCCAGCGGCAAAGCCGATGTCCGGGTCCGGGTGGCCGCTGCCGAGTTCACCAATGAACTCGAACTTTTGATCCAGGCTAGGGGAGGTAAACAATCCGATGCGGATCTTGTCATGAATAGGATGGTAGTCTGCCGTGAGGTAGTATTGTCCGCCGATGGCGATGGACGCCCAGTCACCGTAGGCGTGCTGCTCGGGCTCATGGACTTCGTATTTGGCAAAAGCTCGTTGGCTTCCTGCTTTGATTCCATGCTTGGGATTAGCCTTGGCGGCGACTCTGGCGGGGAAGTTTTCAGGGTCGTCCGCGTGCCAGTGGGGGTGGGGATACTCTTTAAACTTGCCGGTCGGCTTGGTGCGTTCATCCACGGCAGGGGCCAGGATTTTGAAGTCGCTGATGCCATCGTCACTGACGGCATGTCCCGCCAATGGTGAATCCCAGGAATGCTTGCCGGCGTCGATGGGGCTCCAGTCTTCATAGATCAGATGGAACTTGCCATCAAGGTCACGAATGATGACGCAGTCTGAGCCGTCGGAGGGGTCCTTGAAGGCGAGGCCAACATCTTTGCCCGGCTTGCCGTCGGTCAGGTCATCGTCGATATAGAGATGAGGGTCTTGGTCATTGGGGAAGTCGTAGTAGATGTAGGCTTTGCCATCGACAAACTCTGCGGTGGTGGACCATTGAGCATGTTTAGCGGTAACGCAACCGTGGTGCACCCAGTTCACCATGTCGCGGCTCTGCCAGGCGTGGTAACCGCCAGCACTTTTCTCTAAGCCACCGGGAGCATTGAAGAGGTTGGGATATTTTGTGGTCTGCAGCTCAATATCGAAGCCGTCCAGTTTGGCAGGCTCGGGAGTGAATTTATTGCGCTGTTTTTTGTTTGCTGGTTTGGATTCAGATTTTTCAGTCTTTTTATTTTTTGCAGGCTTGGATGTCTGTGGCTGCGCGCTGTTCGGAGCTTTGTTTCGCCCAAGTATCCAGTAGTCATTAGGCCCCTTAGCGAGGAAAATAGGAGCGTCACCCAGAGTGGGCGGGCAGACCTTTTTCTTGGTCGGCTCCCAGTTGTCCCACTTTGTTGATGCGCTCAGTGTGATGGCTTGCGCCGTGCGCTTTTTCTTAAAGCGCTGCAGCTTGCTGTGGTATGTGCCTTCTTTGCCCGTAGGGGAGAGGGTGTTGTTCTCGATGGCAAGGCCATTGAGGCCATTGAGCTCGCGGCTGGCGCCGTTCCACTCTTCGCCGCTGTCAATTCGCCAGCTGTTATCCTCTTTGGCAGTAGCCTGCCCGTTTGCCAGTGATGTGAGGCCGATAAGGGCGACCGCTATTGCTTTGTGTATCATGATTTTTTATTTGTTGTGGTTGTGTTTCGCTTTACGGGCATTGCCTTCGAGGTCGACCTGCTTGGTGTTTTTCAGGGCTTGATCGGCATCCTTGACGATGACATTAGGGCTGTGTTGCTCTTGATCGGTGACAATCTCAAACGACCAGGCGTAGTTGCTTTCACCTAGCTGTGCCGGTGGCGTGATGTGCAGGCCGGCGGCAGTCATCTGCCATTGAACATCGCCAAGGCTGCCAAGCAGCTTCACGGACTTGACCGTGTCGGCACTCCATCCAGCTGTTGCGTCGATGGTGAATGGCTTGGTCGGTTTAGCCAGTTTGATGGCGTAGAGGTTTTTCCCCTTGGTGGTGAAGGCGAGGTGTTCGTTCTCCTGATCGCAGACTTTCCAGTAGCGGCTGCCATAGATCGCAGCGCCGTTGGTTTTGAGCCATTTGCCCATGGCTTGTAGGCGTTCCACCTGGGGTGCAGGAATGGTGCCATCAGCCTTCGGGCCGATGTTAACGAGGAAGTTACCGTTGCGGCTGATCACCTCGATCATCTCGTGCATGACATCTTCAATGCTCTTGTAGCGATCACCTTCGAGGTAACCAAAGGAGGTGCCGAAGGTGGTACAGCTCTGCCACTTGGGGCCGATGACTTTCATTTTCAGGTTATCCTTCTCAAGGCAGCCGACGCCATCGGGCCAGTTGCGCTGCCCTCCCTTGTTGTTGACATAGACGGCTTGGCCGCGTGCCGCACCATGGTTCATGAAGCCGGTGATCATGCCGCGAAGCTGATCGTCGAAGTACTGGATCTCCGGTTTTGCCTGTCCTTGGCGCACCTTGTTGCCGTCACGGGTGTAGATGGGGAAATCATCCATCCACAGCATATCCGGGTTATACTTCTCTTGGATTTCCTTCCAGCGTGCGACGTAGTCAGCCACAAAGTTCTTATCGTAACTGAATGGGCCGTAAAGCTTGGCTGCTTCCTTGAAGTAAGTGAGGTGCATGATCCAGGTGTGGTATCTCCCATTGTGGAAAATGATCCGCGACGGGGATTCCTGCCACAATTTGAGATCAATGAGGTCCTTCTTATCACCGATATACTCGATCTCTTCCTGCTTCTTGCTCAGCAGCGTGATTTCAGGAACCCCCTTCCTCGCCTGCTCCCAAGTCAGGGAAGAAAAGATCTGATTTTTTAACCCGATCCGGCGGGCCTGGGTGGGATAATCATAGGATGGCTCAGCCTTTAGGTCCGGAAGGAAGATGCCGGCGGCTGCCAGCAAAATCAACATCAAACGGTTACAATGTTTTTGGTTGTTCATTTTTTTGATGCTTACGAAAGCCGCGAAGCGGTGGGAACGCTGCATTCAGCAGCCTGTCTACTGCAATGCATTGTTGAATATTCAATTGTGGAATTCGGTAGCGACAATTAAGTGATAGGTATAATCGAAATTTAGCTCCCCAAGCTTAACCCTTTTCACGACTTGCAAACCGTTGGATGAGCTTTCCGACACCTACACCAATTACCCCAGGAATAGTCGCAAAAATCGCTGTAGCTAGGAGCTCAAAAGGAGCGAGATTGTGTGATTTACTATCAATAAATGAAATCTCGTAAACTATCCAAATCAAGTCAGCTACCACAGCAGAGACAATTGTTATACTTACACATTTCAAATACGAATGCGACCTCAAAAGAACCCCAGATAGAATGGCACCAGGAAAAAGTGCCACCGTAGGAAACACCTGCTCGTATTCATGCCCTGTCGCAAAGGCAAGAATCAACCACAGAACTATATTTCCAGAAAAAATAGCGAGAGTCATATTTCGTCCATTTCTGGTTTAATCATCTAATGCTGCGCTGGCGTTGAAGGCCTTGTGCCCTGTTGAGCCAGTTCCAAGAATCGGGTGAATTGCTTTGGGAACAAAGGCCCTGTGCCTCTCAATCTGCGATAGAAATTCCGCGTTCTTGGCTAGGTTATTCCACTCGTGAGGATCGTTCGCATGGTTGTAGAACTCTTCCGATCCGTCATTGTAGTGGATGTAGCGGTATTGTTCCGAGCGGATCGCATAGTTCCCCGGGCCAAAGCTGGTGCGCGCCATGTAGGGCCAATTGGCTGCGGGGTTCTCGAGCAATGGCTTAAGGGAATGCCCCTCAAGTTTTGGATCGTCCTTCAGCCCGGCCACCGCCAGTAGGGTGGGATAGACATCCAGCAATTGCACAGGCTGCCTGCATACCTTCCCTTGGGCAACGCCGGGACCGGCAATGATAAGAGGCACCCGCGTGCTCTCTTCCCAGAGGCTGCGCTTCGCCCAGCGTTCCTTCTCTCCGAGGTGGAACCCGTGGTCGGAGTACAGGATGATCAAGGTATTATCTTTGGCAGGGCTTTTATCCAATGCATCCAATAACTTGCCTACCTGATGATCGACAAAACTCACGCAGGCCAGGTAGGACTGAACCAGCGGCTTCCATTCATTGCTGCTGAGGACCCACTCGTGTGGCGGCGCCACATGTTTAAGCCGGGTGAGATTGATTCCGTAGTCCGACAGGTCATCCAGATCATTCTCCAGCACCGCAGGTAATTCCAGCGACTCCATTGGATACAGATCGAACCACTTCTGCGGAGCATACTGTGGCACATGCGGTCGATAGAATCCGACGGCCAGAAACAGCGGTGTGTCGTGTTTTTTTTGCAATTGTTCAACAGCCCAAGCCGCAATCTTGTGATCCGGCATGTCTTCGTCCCGCTTCGGATATACCCCCCAGTCCCAAGCCCGCATCCCGGGAAAAGAACTCAACTTCTTGGCAGGGGCCGGACCGAAGCGGCCAAAGGAACCACCATAACTGGGAAGATACTGTTCGTTTTGATGGCCGTGGAAGATCTTGCCTGCTCCTGTGACATCATAGCCCTCCTGCTCAAAGCGTCTTGGCAGGAGGGTGTTCTTTTTGGCGACAGGCGATGCGGCCAAGTCGGGGTCCAGAAAATAGATGCCCGTGGTTTCTGGATAAAGCGAGGTCATCATGCTCGCCCGCGAGGGGTTGCACACAGGCGCCTGGCAATGGGCGTTGGTGAAGAGAACCCCGCGCGCGGCCAAACGGTCAATGTTGGGCGTCTGCGCCTGCGGATGCCCGCCCATGCAGCCAATCCAGTCATTGAGATCATCGACCGCGATTAAAAGGACATTCGGCTTCTCGGTTCCCTTCGTCGGCGTCTTCTGAGTTGTATTTGACGATAGCGTGTCACCCTTCGCGACAAGACCAATCATGCTGCCCGCCAGAAGAATTAAATACATCCGTTTCATTGTTTGTTCCAAATAGAGTTCCGTTGAAGGAATGGGCGTTTGCAGAGGGTTACCGCCCATGAAATCAAGATGGAGGGCGTTGTCAGGGGCTGGGTTGAGCGGCACATTTTACAACCCATACCGTCTGATGCAAACATCCTGTGGGAGATTAGTGACCACCACGCGACTAAATCAGGGAGCGGGGAGTTTCCTCGCGAACGCACAAGGGCAATAAGGCGGATTGATAGGCACACCCCAGCCTTTTGTTTTTGGCGTCCTTTCCATGATTGCCATCGCTCAGTGGATGCCCGATTCCTTCCTTCATGAAACCAAAACGGGCGGCAATCATCGGAGCCGGCATGGCGGGGGTTTCCGCAGCGAAGTCCCTTGCGGCATCGGGTTGGGAGGTCGTGGTCTTCGAAAAGTCACGCGGGTGGGGCGGCCGATGTGCCACAAAGGGAATCGAGGGGTGTGTCGTGGATCACGGGGCGCAATATTTCACCATGAGGGACGCGTCCTTTGAAGCGGCCGTGCGCGAAGCGTGCGGTGATTCGCTTCGAGCCATCGACGCGCCCGTCGTTGATCCCGATGGCCGCCATCTCGAAGCCGGGCCGATGTTTTACCACGCCGACGGCAACAACCGGCTGGCACGGGCATTGGGCGCGGGGCTTGATGTAAGGACCGGAGTGGAGGTGAACGGGGGGCTGGAAATCGTAGGCGCGCCTTTCGATACAGTGGTATCCACTGCCCCGTGGCCGCAGACCTGCAAGCTTGCCGGGATTCCCGTCGTGTCCAACCCCTATGCGCCGTGCCTGGCCGCGCTCCTGGTTTACGACTTTCCGTGGACTCAAGTGGCGCGTCATCGCTACGCGGTGCGTGACGAAGCCTCCAACGAGCTAACGTGGTCGGCCTGCGAAAATCATAAAACCGGCAGGATCGCAGACGGGCTCACAGTGCTTGTGGCTCATGCCTCCAAGGGGTTCAGCAGGGAGCATCTGGAGGATGATCCGTCGGACTGGAGCGCGATCCTTCGCCGCCGCGCCGAGCAACTCTGGAACATTCCGCCGACGGCACTCCGACACATTCATCCCCACCGCTGGCGGTTCGCCCGGGTGACCCAAAAAATCGCCCCATCAGGACTTCCATCCGATTGGATTTTTGCGGGGGATCTTCTCAGCGCTTCGCGTGTCGAGTCCGCATGGATCGCGGGACGGAATGCCGTGGCGCATCTGCTCTGAAATGGAATCTCCGATTCCTGACTGCAAGTCCGGCATCGCCGAGGAGTCTTTAATTTTGCCGCCTGCACATGTTTTCCCCAACCCCCAAATAACGGAAAAATCTTGTTCGGAAGCTCTGAAACCGACAGGTCATTGGGATCATGACCCCCGAGGATTTTTTTGCCCGCCATGGTCTCATGGATCATGGAGAGGGACTGTTCGATGAACTCGAAGGCTTCCTCTATTTCGTGAAGGATACTCAGCTCCGATTTGTCGCGCTCAATCAGCAATTGGTCAAAAAATTGGGCTTTGAGCATGCGGGGGAAATCATTGGAAAAACGGATTATGATTTTTTTCCGCCTTCCATGGCGGATGCGTTCACGCGCGACGATCGCAGCATTTTGGAAACCGGCCAGGCGATCCTGAACAAAGTCGAACTCGTCCCCCGGGGAGGTGGCTTTGTGGACTGGTCGACGACCACAAAAATTCCTCTGCGAAATGCTCAAGGCGAGATCAAAGCCATCGCCGGCGTGACCCGCCCTTACGCCTCGGAGAGCCTTGGGAAGGATACTGATCTCGAACTGGGACCGATCATCAGGGAGATGAAAGAGCGCTTCTCGACATCGGTTTCGATTCCCGAATTGGCTAGAAAAGCAGGCCTGTCCCTGCGCGCCTTCGAACGAAAATTTAAAAAAGCCTTCAGCATGTCCCCCAGGGCATACATTCGCCACCTTCGCGTGCATGAAGCCTGTTTTCTCCTGAGCCATAGCACACGTTCTTTGGCTGATATTGCTGATGAATGCGGCTTTTCGGACCAGAGCCATCTCTCCCGTGAGTTCTCACGCATTATGAACAAGACGCCATCCGCCTACAGGAAAGTTTATCGGCCGGCATAAGCTTTGTGGCGGTTTTATTCAAAAAGTAGCGTATTCCATTCTATACGGTGTGACGTGCTATAGTTAAGGTACCGAAGTGCGTTTGCTGAAGTCTCTCTCACAAGTGAGGGCCGGCGGCGCCTTTAATTCAACCCCTCATGCGACAAATGATTTTCCGACCATGGCTCATCCCTCTGCTCGTCATCAGTTGTACGATCGCCCGAGCGAACGTTCCCCTCTCCCTGTTTGATGGAACAACTCTGAATGGATGGGAAGGTGATACGGCCTTTTGGAGTGTGCAAGACGGGGCGATCACCGGTGAATCCACCATCGACCGCCCCTGCAAGCAGAGCACCTATCTCGCCTACACCCCAAAAGAATTCTCCAACTTTGAACTCACGCTTTCTTTTCGCTTAATCGCGGACAAAAGCGGGAACAGCGGCATTCAGTATCGCAGCCGCTGGGCCGACCGCGATCAGCACCAAATCGTGGGCTACCAGGCGGACATGGAAACGGGCGCCAATTACAGTGGCATCCTCTACGAACAAGGCGGGCGGGGCATCATTGCTCGCCGTGGGCAGCAACTACACATAGCGCCGGATGGAACAAAAACGGTGACACCGCTCCCGGATGCGGACAAGGCGCAGGCGTCCATCAAACGCGGCGACTGGAACCATTATCGCATCATCGCCGACGGCGATGTGCTCGTGCATGAAATCAACGGGTTCACGACCATCCGGGTCGAGGATCAACAGAGCGGGAAATCTGCGGAACGCGGACTCATTGCCCTCCAACTGCACCAGGGTCCGCCGATGAAAGTGCAATTCAAGGACATCACCGTTCGCGAACTCCCCCGCGGCGAAACCAACTAAGGACAACCACAGATGAACCATCTCAACGATCTCAGAAACGTCTCGAAGAATGTCAAAGGCCTCGTGGAAAGTGCGCTTGAGGAAAGCGGTGGGCTGCTGCGGCTTGCGCCATGCTGGGTGCCCCGCTCCTTTCTGCAGCCAGGCAAACGCCTGAAATTACACCCGGATGATTTATATGCCTACGGCCTGAATCGAGGTGGAATTGATGAACGCTGGTTCGCCTCCACCACTCCTGCGGCAAATGAGAATCGGGAGCCGGATGAGGGGTTGAGCTACGTGACCCAAGGCAAGAGCCGCTTCACCCTCGCCCAAGCGGTGGAGGAATGCGGGCCTGATCTGGTGGGCAAACGCATCTGGAGCAAGTATGGACGCTGGCCGGTGTACTCGAAATTTTTCGACAACATGGGGCCCATTCCCCTGCACCTGCACCAGAACGCAACGCTTGCCGCCCTTGTGAAGCAGGAGGGAAAACCAGAGAGCTACTACTTCCCGCCGCAGCACAACAACGTCGGCAACAACTTCCCCTACACCTTCTTCGGATTCGAGCCAGGCACGACAAAAGCCCAGGTGCGCAAGACAATCGAAAACTGGAACAAAGGAGACAACGGGATTCTGGATTTATCCAAAGCCTATCGTTTGAAACCGGGAACCGGCTGGCTTATTGGGCCGTGTATCCTTCATGCCCCCGGCTCTCTATGCACCTACGAGCCCCAGTGGGGATCCGATGTCTTCGGGATGTACCAGTCCCTCGTGGAAGGCCGCGAAGTCCCATGGTCGCTCCTCGTGAAGGACATGCCCAAGAGCAAACACAAGAACATCGATTTCATTCTGGAGACAATCGATTGGGAGGCGAACGTGGATCCGAACTTTAAGGACAATCACTACCTCGAGCCCATCCCCGTCGCGGATACCGCAGCGCAGGGGTATGTGGATCGTTGGATCGTGTATGGCAAGGTGCAGCGAAAGCAGTATTTCACAGCCAAGGAATTGACTGTTGATCCCGGGGCCTCGTGCACGATCAAAGACCGGGGAGCCTACGGCCTTATCGTTGTTCAGGGCTCGGGAACCATGAACAAACTGACGCTCGATTGTCCGAAACTCATCCGCTTTGGCGAGCTTACCGAAGACGAGGTTTTCTGTCCCGAATCCACGGCAAAAGCCGGCGTCACCTTTACCAATACCTCCAAGGTGGAGCCGTTGGTGGCGCTTCGGTACTTTGGTCCTGACGTCAACCCTGACGCCCCCGAGGTCGGCGCCCACAAACGCCTTTCACTTTAATTCAACCAACAGAAGAACCATGAGCTTGAAACTGCACAATGCGATGTGGCCCGGCCTGGTGGGCAAGGGCGACGAGGAAGGACTAGAACCCGCCATCAGCTTCGACCGCATGCTGGAACTGACCACAACCGCCGAGGTGAATGGCCAAAAATTCGACGGCATTGATTGCTTCCTGTTCAAGCCCCACACCGACCCGAATGCGAGCGATGAAGAACTTCGGGCGATTGCGGACAAGATCGCCGGCATGGGGCTGAACATCGGCTCGCTCGTCGCGCCTGTCTGGCCTGGAACGGTCGGCGATTCCGCCATGGGGAATGAAGCCTCGCGCGCCAAGTTCCTGGAGGCCATTCGCGTGGCCTGCCGCATCGCCAAAGTGTTCAATGAGCATGGGGCCCGGAAATACGGGGTGATCCGCATCGATTCCGCTGAATTCGGCGTTGCACATTGGCGCCAAGATCCAGCTGGAAACACCAAGGTGATCGCCAAAACCTTCCAAGAGGCGGCTCGGATCGCCGCCGACCACGGAGAACGCCTCGCTGTGGAAGGTGAAATCTGCTGGGCCGGCATGCATTCCTGGAGAGACGTCCTCGATTTGCTGGAGGCCGTTGGCATGCCGGAAACGGTTGGCTTCCAAGCCGACCTGGCACACACCTACCTCTACCTCATGGGCTACAACGCACCCGAGCACGCCCTCTTGAAGCCAGGCTATTCTGAACAGGAATTTTACGCCGCCTATGAGGTGATGGTCGGAAAGCTTCGTCCATGGCTCATTGATTTCCATGTGGCCCAGAACGACGGCCAAGTCCATGGCGCAGGGTCGCACGACAAAACTGGAAAGCACTGTCTGGCGGACGATCCGAACGGCAAACTCTATATCACCCGTTGCGCACAGTACTGGCTCAAGGACTATCGGGAACGCGGCATCCAGCACATTTGCTGGGATGGGTGCATGTTCCCCAACGCCGCCCTCGAAAATGCGACGACATGGAACACCATTCTCTCGGCCATGATCGATGTGCGCGACACGGTTGGCTGATCCAAACGATAAGGAGACGATCATGAGTGAAAAAAAAGAACTGAATGTTGCCGTGATTGGCTACGGCTTGATGGGGCGCATCCATACAAGCGGCTACAAGAGAGCGAATGACTTTTTCGACCTCAAAAACCGTCCAGTGCTGAAAGTCATCTGCGGTCGGAATGAGGAAAATGCCCGGGCCTTCGCGGAGAACTGGGGCTTCGAGTCGGTGGAGACCGACTGGCGCAAGGTCATCGAGCGGGAAGATGTCGATGCCATTGACATCTGCACACCGAATAATTCCCACGCCGAGATTGCCATCGCGGCCGCCAAGGCCGGCAAGATGGTGCTCTGCGAAAAGCCGCTTTCGCTGAATGTCGCCGAGGGCGAGCAGATGGTTCAAGCGATCGAGGAAGCGGGGGTCGCCAACACGGTCTGGTACAACTATCGCCGCATCCCGGCGGTGACCATGGCAAAACAATTGATCGACGAGGGCCGCCTTGGAAAAATCTTCCACTACCGCGCGAATTTCCTCCAGGACTGGACGATCTCGGCTGATCTTCCTCAAGGGGGTGCCGGCCTATGGCGCCTCGACGCCAAGGAAGCCGGTTCCGGGGTCACCGGGGACCTGCTGGCCCATTGCATTGATACGGCAATTTGGCTCAACGGCGGGATCGCCGATGTGTCCGCCATGACGAAGACATTCATCACCGAACGCACGCACACCGGATCGGGCAACCAAGAACCTGTGAAAATCGATGATGCCTGCTCGTTTATGTGCCATTTTGAGAACGGCTCCCTCGGCTTGTTTGAAGCGACCCGCTACGCGCGGGGGCACAAGGCGTTGTATACCTTTGAGATCAATGGGGAGCGCGCTTCTATCAAGTGGAACCTCCATGATCTGAACCGACTGGAATACTTTGATCACCGGGATGATGCCCTCGTCCGCGGGTGGCACGATATCCATGTGACAGAGAGCGAAATGCCCTACATGGACAAATGGTGGATTCCAGGCTGTGGCATTGGTTACGAACACAGCTTCCTCCACCAAGTCGCCGACTTCCTGAAGTCCCTTGAAGACGGAAGCCCCTGCCGACCCACATTCCGAGATGCGCTCGAGACCCAGCGTGTGGTGGAGGCAGTCCTCAAGTCGGCTGCCGAGCGGCGCTGGGAATCAGTCTAGGCGGGGATCACCGCTGGGTTGAAAGGACGACCTTCTGTCTCGTTTCGGACTTAGGTGCGCCGTCGCAAGCCGGCTAATTTCTCCAGATGGTCGTCCTTGGGGGCTTCAATGCCTCTCCCAAAGCTTGAATAAACTGGCTGATGCCCCCAGTGCCACCACGGTCAAAATCGCAGCCGGCATAGGTTGGCCATAGAGCCAGAAACCAGTGGCAAAAAGGGCGCTGTAGACCAACGCACAGCCCAGCAGCATGCGGAGAATCCCGGTCGGAAGATGGCTGGCTGGATCCTCCGGGGCTCGTTTCTCCGCCGCTAGTTCTTCGTAGACGTGCTTCCAGCCCGGTCCTCCAGGATGAATCTTGAGGCAGAAAGACTTCAGCGTTTCTGGGTTGTCCGGACGTGTCAACAATGTGGCGGTCACCCAGCACACCGTGGTAATGCCCACCCCGAACAGCAGCTGCTGCCAGCTCTCCAACTCCAAGTCTACCAACTTGAAGGCAACAGCCACGACGAATGATACGACCATCGCCGTTAACTCGCTGACAGCATTGATGCGCCACCAGAACCAGCGCAGGATGAACAGCAACCCGGTTCCGGCTCCGATCTGTAATAGGATCTCAAAAGCCTGCAAGGAGTTGGACAACTGCAAAGCAAGAAATCCCGCTGCCACCATCATCAGCACAGTGGATATCCGCCCCACCCAGACTTGGGCTTTTTCCGAGGCTTCCGGATTGATGAACCGCTTGTAGAAATCGTTGACCACATAAGACGACCCCCAATTGAGGTGGGTTGAAATCGTCGACATGTAAGCAGCCGTGAGCGAGGCCAGCACCAACCCCAGCCAACCAGGCGGCAACACTTTCTGTAGCATCGCGGGGTAGGCTAAGTCGTCATTGATTATTTTTTCATCAATATGCGGGAAAGCTGTTTGCAGGCTTTCCAAGTTCGGAAAAACGATAAGCGAACAAAGTGCCACAATGATCCAAGGCCACGGACGCAGGGCGTAATGGGCGACATTAAAAAAGAGGACCGCCCCAGTGGCATTCTGCTCGTCCTTGGCCGCCAGCATGCGCTGGGCAAGGTAGCCCCCCCCGCCCGGTTCCGCGCCCGGGTACCAGACGCTCCACCATTGCACAGCGATCGGGATAATCAGGACTGACACTAACAAATTCATGCTCTCCGGGGTGAAGCCCCCGCCCGCAGCTGGCACCAGTTGAGGGAGCATGGAGAGCTTGCCGGCTACCTCCGCGTGACTGAATAAGGCGGACAGACTGCCGATCTCCACTGCCTGAACCGAAAAGTAGGCTGCTGCTACAGCGCCAACCATGGCGATACCGAACAGAACAAAATCCGTCAGCAATACCCCCTTCAAACCACCGAGCGATGCAAATAGAACCGTCACCAGCGAAGCCCAAACGATGCAGTGGACCGGTGGGAGGCCTAACATTACCCCGCCGATCTTTATCGCGGCCAACGAAACCGCCGCCATGATTACGATATTAAAAAATACCCCGAGATAGATCGCTCGAAACCCGCGAAGGAAAGCAGCGGTCTTGCCACTATAGCGAATCTCGTAGAACTCGATGTCGGTCAACACCCCTGAACGGCGCCACAGCTTGGCGTAGATGAAGACCGTAAGCATCCCAGTCAATAGGAATGCCCACCAGACCCAGTTCCCAGCAACGCCGTTTTTGCGAACGATATCGGTCACGAGGTTCGGCGTATCCGTCGAAAACGTGGTGGCCACCATGGAGGCCCCCAGAAGCCACCAAGGCATGTTGCGCCCCGACAAAAAGAAGTCCGAGGCGCTCTTGCCGGCCTGCCGCGTGCAGGCAACGCCAATCCCCAGTGCCAGTGCGAAGAAGCCGAAGATGAAACACCAGTCGAGGGTGGTGAGTTGCATATGTTTTCCTATCTTTCGTTGGGGGTTGATTTGTTGGCCTGCGAATGCCGGCCCTTCCAAAGCACAATCTTTTCAACATCATTTTTAACCTTCGGCCCGTCTGTGCTCCGGCCGCGCTCGATGTCTGACGTCAGATCTGCAACCAGTCGCTCCACCACCTCCGGTTGCGTTAGATAGAGGTTGTTCTGCTCCTCTGGGTCTTTTTCCATGTCGTAAAGCTGTGCTTCCGGTGCACCATCTCGCCGGGCGTCACCTTCATTCGGAGATGACCAACCGCCGGAGCCTCGTGCCAGCAGGAGCTTCCACTGACCCTGACGATAGGCAAAATGTCCAGAAACCGAATGGTGGATCACGCCTTTGCGACTGGAAACGATGGGCTGCCCGGAAAGAGCCGGAAGGAAACTCACGCTGTCCTCGCCCATAGCAGGCACCTTTTCGCCAGTGATCTCCGAAATCGTGGCAAAGACATCCACCAAACAAATCAACTGGTCGGAACTCGAGCCGGGGGCCACTTTTCCTGGCCAGCGCACGAAGAACGGCACACGGTGCCCGCCTTCCCAGATGTCGGCCTTGGATCCGCGGTAGTGAGCGCTGACGTAATGCCCCTTCTCACGCAGGGCAGGAATGCCGGCTTGCTTAGAGCAACCATTGTCACTCGTGAAAATCACAAGCGTGTTTTCAGCAAGGCCATTCTTTTTGAGCGCGTCCATGATGGCTCCGACGCTGGCATCGGTCTGCATGACAAAATCGCCGTAGGGCCCCAGCCCACTTTTTCCCTGCCAATCAGGGGTCGGCACGATCGGTGTATGCGGAGAACCGAGCGGCACATAGAGAAAGAACGGCTGGTTCGGGGACTTCGCTCGTTCTTCAATATAGGCTACCGATTTCTCGGTCAGGCGCGGCAGATTGTGGATCTCATCAAGGCGCTCGATGACTTTGTCATTCTCGATGATGGTATCCATGTGCCCGGCGTGATGGATGCCGTGGAAGTAGTCAAAGCCACGATGCACCGGACCGTCTGGAATAGTGGCTCCGATCGGGGCACGGCCGTCCACCTTCTTATCTGGCTTCGGCAGGATCGCACCTGTTTCAGGATCCTGATACTGGCAATCCAAATGCCACTTGCCAATGATCCCGGTGTGGTAGCCCTGTTTCTTTAGGAGGCCGGCTACCGTCAGCCTCTCAGCTGCGATCAGGCACGGAGCAAATCCTTGAACCACGCCGTTCTGCAATCGCGTCCGCCAGCTGTAACGGCCAGTCAGAAGTCCGTAGCGCGTGGGCGTGCAGACCGCTGACCCCGAGTGCGCGTCGGTGAAGACCATCCCCTCGCTGGCGAGCCGATCAAGATGCGGTGTCTTGATTTTCCCGTGCTCGGGGTTCAAGCATTGCACGTCGCCGTAGCCGAGATCATCGCACATGATCAGGACAATGTTGGGAAGCCCCTCTCCAGCTGATGTCGTCAATGGTAAAAGCACCATGACCGCAAAGTGCGCGGCTAATTCTTTTATTTTATTTGGCAGGTTCATGGGGAGTTGATTTTCAATACGGATCGCTCGGCAGCAGGCTCAACTCATAGTTTTTTCTGCGCATCCGGCAGGTTCGTGAGCAGGCTTGGGTTGTCTTTGCTCCAGTAATGCAGCCCGAGCGCGTCGTAGCGTTCCAGTTGAAAAGGAATAAGCACCTTGTCGCGGTAGTCGGTCCACCCCAAGATCGTTGGGTTCTCGCTCTTTCCTCCGCTCCAGAGTCGTTCGGAAAAGGAAGCCAGACGCGGATAGGTGCGGTCGCCGAAGACCTTCATGGTTGGAATTTGCTCGCTCCAAGTGCAGGCGATCGCGCCGTGGGCCAGTTGGCGCGTCTCGGGCGTGACGCCCAGCATGTCGCCGAAGGGATCCCAGCGTCACGCCCGTCTCGGCTTTGAATGTGCGGTTGAACGCCTGCGGCGAGCCAAACCCGCAGCGCTCGGCGACATCATACAGCCGCAAGTCCGTGTTTTTCAGCAGGCTCATGGCCCGGTTCATCCGGTGGTTCTGGAGGTAGCCCCCGAGTGGAATGCCGGCCGCCTTGCGGAACTGGGAATGCAGCTGCGATTCCGACAGCCCCAGGAGTTGGGCGAGTTCTCCCACTTGAAGGAAACGCCCGGGATGCCGGGCGAGGATTTCATTCACGCTCCTCACAAGGGAATTTCCTGCGGGGGCCTGGGGCTCGGGATTCATCGTCTCGCGGTCCTTCTTGAGCTGGAGAAGAAGCTCCAACAGCATCGGTTGCAGGATTTCCCCGCCGGTTTCTTCGCGGGATTCATGCCAGGCGCGCAGCAACCGCTCCAGCATGCCCCGGCTCTGGTCGCCGAATGTCACCACCGAGTCCTTCAACGGCCCGAGAACGTCCGAAGATGCGATCTCGAAGGTGCAAAAGAGCCACCGCAACGTCTTGGAGGCAAGGCCGCTGTAGTGGTGGAATTGATAGGGAAAAATCAGCACCGCCTGCCCCGGCGCGAGCCCGAGGGACAGATGATCGATGTGCACGCGGCCTTCGGTCAGGAGGTTGAATGCGAGCACATGCCGGTGATGGGACCTGTTTTGGATCGCCTCCTGCTGAAGGGTGGATTTCGAGTCCCGCAGGAAAAAAAGAATGTTTCGCGGGAGCGGAAGGTTCGTCGACCGGCAACGCCCTTCGAAGTAATTCGAGGGCTCTCTGAGAAGCTGCAGGTCGTGTTCAAAAGGATTCATCGGCGAGAAATAAAAGTGATAAGATTTTTTATGATTTGGCAATTTTTTCGCCTTTATTTTTAGAGCTTCGTTGAAGCAATTTTCTCGCGTGATCCCCAACAACCCGTTTCTCGCTTATGTTGAGACCTTGCGATCCGCCACGCGGAATGCACGC
>CALAPX010000315.1 GCA_937888355.1 uncultured Spartobacteria bacterium | reverse complement strand
CCCTTTACCCAGGTCGGCCACGAGGCGGGCACCGCGGCCAGCGGCACCGGGCTGCCGAGCTTGCGGCCGAGATTGAGCCGCTCAAAGACACTTTGGAATTCGTTGTGCCGCTCAAAGGAGAAATGGAGGGCGCCATGCTGCGATTGGAAACCCTGGGCCTTGATCCAGCCGCCAAAATCCAGATAGCAGTCAATGGCTTAGCCATTGGCAGTGTCAATATGCCCGGCTTTCAACTCGACGACCCCTCACTGGTCATGGACTGGAACGGATCGCTCATCTATGCCGGCTGGCGGTCTGGCTCTCTTTTCATTCCCGTTGTGTTACTTAAAGAAAACGATAACTCGCTCGTACTCACCCTTGAGCGCTCTACAGGAGAAACAGGCCGCGATGTCTTCCTCCGAAACGCCGCCATCCATATCCGCTTCAAACACACTCCCGCCCCCCTGTTATTCGATTCCCCCCAGGCCCACTTTCCCGCCAACCCGGCTGAGATCGATTTCAACCTCATCGATCCGATCTTGCCGGAGGCATTTCTCCCCTCTTCGCCCACATCCCCCCACGACACTCCCGCTCTAGAAGACACAGAAAGAATCAGCCCAAAGAAAGATATCGGCCATCCTGCTAAGATCAACGAACCTTAAGGGAACTAACGCTGGTGAGGATGCCCGCGATCATGGAGTAGGCGATAATACCGACAAAAAAAGCGACGAGGAGGATGATCGCCGGTTGGACGAGTGTCGTGAGGTGACCGATACGCGAGGTGAGGTCGCGATCGTAACGCTTGGCGGCACGCTCAAGGGAGGTGGCAATGTGTCCTGTCTGCTCGCCTATTGCGAGGATGTCGATCATGACAGGTGGAAAAAAACCCACCTTGCGGAATGCCCCGGCGAGCGATGTCCCTTCGCCGACCATTCCTGCGGCCCGGACGAGGAGCGCCTTCAAATAGACATTCGCCGTGGCGTTGGTCATGAGCTGCAGTGCTTGGAGAAGGGCTACACCATTTGAGACAAGCGTCGCCAACGTTTGTAGCATTTCGGCGAAAAACTTGGCCTGAAGAACGGGCCCGACGACAGGCAGTTCGAGCATCACTCGATGCCACCAATCACGGCCCGTGGGAGTCCGAACGGCTCCACGCACAATAAAGGCCCCCACGCCCATCGACGCTAGAATCGCCCACCACCATGCCCCGCAAAATTCGCTTACAACGATTAAGGCGCGCGTGATCACAGGAAGTTGTTGCCCCGTTTTTCCGAGAAGAACTGACAATTGAGGCACCAAAAATGTAAGGAACACGAACATGAGCACGATCGCAGAGGCAAAGACGATGGCGGGATACAACAACGAGGACACCACGCGGCGGCGTAAGTCCTCAATGAGCGCAAGGTAGGCGCACTGGCGCTTCAGGATTTGAGGGAGCGCGCCAGAGGCCTCGCCGGCAGCCACGAGATTGCAATAGAGAGTATCAAAGGTGCGACCACAGGATTTTAATGCGGTCGAAAAACCCGCTCCATCTCGCACCTGCCGCCTCAGATGTGCAGCGATAAATGGTGCGCCCGATTTTTCCTGACGTTGCTCAATTACTTTCAACGCTCCTTCAAGCTTCAGACCAGCTTCAAGCAATTCTGCCAATTCCTCTGTGAAGTGCAGCAACTGAACATTGCTGAGGTTCGGCAAAGCCCCACCAACAGCAGAGGATTTTTTGCGGGATGTCACAGGCGCATCGGCCTTGACGAGGCTCACAGGGCGAAACCCACGGTCGACCAACATACGAAACGCCTCCACGCGCGACTTGGCCTCAATTCGACCCTCCTCGCTCAGCCCACTCGCATCAGCGGCTTTGTAGGAAAATGAAGGCATTATCTTTTCTTATCCCCGCACAGCGTTGCTCGTTGCCGGCGCGCTCCGCTGCAGCATCATGCTATTCATCCAATACCTCCAGCTCGCTGCTGGTCACTCGCAAAACCTCCTCAATTGAGGTCACCCCTTGGGAGACGCGATCCCATCCAGCCTTGCGAAGTGGCGCCATGCCCTCGCGCATAGCTATCTCCCTCAGCTCGGATCCTGGAGCCCGGCGCTGGATAGACTCCTGAAGTCTGTTGCTCATCATACAAATCTCAAAAATTGCTGACCGCCCGGCATAACCGGTATTGCGGCACCGCTCGCATCCCGTAGGCCGGCGTATTTTTTCAGCCCACTCAACTGGATACCCAAAGCCGCGCAAATCCTCCTCCTTGTATTCGGTAGGCTGGGCACAATGAGGACACAGCTTTCTCACCAGTCTCTGTGCGATGAAGGAGCGCACAGCTGATCCAACCAGGAATGGCTCTACCCCCATGTCCAACAAGCGTGTGATCCCACCCACCGCATCGTTCGTGTGCAAAGTGCTGAAGACAAGGTGCCCTGTCAATGCGGCTCGGATGGCGATTTCGGTAGTCTCGAGGTCACGCATCTCGCCAACCATGACTACATTGGGGTCGCCTCGCAGGATGCTTCGCAACGCAGTGGCAAAGTCGAGGTTGATCTCAGGTTTGACAGCGATCTGGATCACGCCATCGAGCTTGTGCTCTACGGGATCCTCGATCGTGACAATACGACGTTCTTTTACATTCAGGGCGCTCAAAAATGTGTAAAGCGATGTGCTTTTACCGCATCCAGTTGGACCAGTGACGAGGATGATGCCATTTGGCGTGGCGATGAGATTGCGAATGGTGCGTTCGTTTTGCGGGTCTAGGCCAAGGCCCGAGAAGTCAAAGCGTTGCTGACCAAGCAGACGGAGGCTCACATTTTCACCATGAACAGAAGGGATCGTGGCTACGCGCACATCGATCGGCCTCCCAGCTATCTCAAGAGCAATGCGGCCATCCTGTGGGCGCCTCCTCTCGGCGATATCCAGTCCGGACATGATCTTGAGCCGAGAGGTCAGCGAGTCCTGAAGCAGCTTGATTCGCTGGGGCACTGGTGTTTCATGGAGAACGCCATCGATCCTATAGCGAATACGCAAATCTTGGCCGAGGGGCTCGAAATGGATGTCTGTTGCCCCCTGCTGAAGCCCTTCACGCAGGATCTGATTCACAAACTTCATGACAGACGCTTCGGAGTCGTCCTCATCTACGATATTCACCTCCTCACGCACGCTCTCGGAAAGGTCATCCCTGTCTTCAAGCAACTCCTCAAAGGTGTCCGCACCGACACCATAGGTTGTTTTAAGGCTCTCCAAAAGATGCCGGCGCGTGGTCATGCGCATCCTCACCGGACCGCGCCAAAACTGGGCTACCGCCTCCCAAGCTGAGTGATCAAAGGGATCGAAGCCAATCACCTCCAGTTCGCCCGTCTCAGGAAGCAACTCCGGAAGCACCAAGCACCCTAACGCCAACCTTGCCGGGAAACGCTCTCTGGCATTGTCAGGAACAATCACTTCCGACTCTTCACGCCATGGAATACGTAACTCCTCTGCGAGTGCCCGCAGAAACAAAGGCTCATCAACAAGACGGGCATCCAATATCGCGGCGATGGGCGATTTCTGCGCAAACGCCGCCGCCTTTAACACCGCACGGCATTTCTCGGAATCGGTGCACCCAGCACGCCCCGCAAGTTCCAAAAGGGCCTCAGTCATACTCGGGTTTATTCCACGGCCACCTGAATTTTTTCTTTTTCGGCTCAGGCCTGAATACCGAGGGTGGTCCTGTTTGCTCGGCAAGCGGAGCAGTCATCACCTGGCCATCTATTCCAAGCGCCGTACGATCGCCCTCATAGGCGCTCGCTTTCATCATCTCCTCATTGGAATCCACGACCACTGGCTGGATCATTACGATCAACTCCCGTCTGCTGGTCTTGTTCTGCGTGCGTCCGCCCAACAACGTGCCCAGCACGGGAATCTCTGAGATATATGGAATACCCTCCTTGCCGCTCTCCTTGTCCTCCGAAATTAACCCACCTAGCACGATCGTAGACCTGTTTGGAACCCGCACGCTGGTAGTGATCTCTTGTGTGGCGATAATTGGGACTTTGTTTCCGGAGATGGTGTCGCTCCCGACGATGTTGTCATTCGTTTGTGCAATGATAAGATTCACATCCCCGTCAGAATTGATCAAAGGAATCACCTCAAGCTTTAGTAGCACATCTTGGTATTGGATGTTTGATGTAATCGAGGATCCATTGCCTACATTCCCTCCGCCAGTCGCCGTGGTGAGGGACTGCGTAGGAACTGGCACCTTCTGAC
>CALAPX010000314.1 GCA_937888355.1 uncultured Spartobacteria bacterium | reverse complement strand
CCAGGGAAACGACTGCTGCCCATGCGGGCCGGAATGAGAGCGAGGATATTCATGGAGTGTTACCTATTGAGTGAAGATTGCAATTGCATTTTTGCTGCAGCAACGAATGACGGCAGCCCTTGATGAAGTTTTGTTTTCGCCTCAAATCCAAGAAGTTGTTTCATGACCGACGTGCTGGAATAAATCCCAGTTTGGTCACCAAGTGTAGAACCACTAATGTAAAAACTGCTTCCTGGGATTTGATCACAAATAGCGCGAAGTAAATCGCCGACACTTGTGCGGATACCAGTTCCAATATTGATTGCTTGATTCAGCGGTTCATTTAGAGAGGCGGCCCGCCACCACGCTTCAACAACATCATCGATAAAGATAAAATCTCTAAAGCGTTCCAGACCACCCTTTACTTCGATTCGCCCAGAATTTATAGCTTGCGCCAGGTAAATGCTGACCATGCCTTGTCGCAGATTGCTAAGATCTTGACCCGGTCCATATACATTGAACATTCGCATTGCGATATAAGGCATTTTGTGTTGATAGATGCGCAGATATCCTTCCGAAGCAAATTTTCCAATTCCATAGCAGGACAAGGGGGTTGGATGGTGCGACTCTTTAATTGGCGCATCAGGCACCGATCCATAAACCGACATTGAGCTGGCGTAGACGATGCGCTGCACGCTGTTGCGGATTCCATACTCGATGAGGCGCAGTGTTGTGATCGTATTCATCGTGAGATCGGCGACGGGGTCATCAAAACTAATTTCGCCAGAGGACTGCCCGGCAAGGTGTAGAATTTGTCGGCAGTCGGTAGGAAGTCGCTGAATCGTCTGGGGATCTGCGAGATCGCCTTGTATAAAATCAACCCCATTTGGGATATTTGAAATTTTCCCGCCCGAAAGGTCATCGACCCCGACCACGCTGTATCCCTCTGCAAGAAACCTGTTTGCAATATGGGATGCAATGAATCCAGCGACGCCAGTAATAAGTATCTTATTCTTTTGCATGGGTTATGACTTTGTGATCACACCAATCAAAGTATCGCATTTCCCTTGTTGTATGAGAGTGCTCTTATACATTTGATCAAATTCCTTCCCAAAAACCTTGGAGAATCTCCCCATACCACCAGGCCTTCCGTCCCTAGCCCAGATGAGGTGGTTGGACAGGTCATAGCGTTGATCAAGCTGAATATTGTAGGGCGATCCGAGTTGGTCCAAAAGGAAGCGAAGTGATTTATCACTGAAATACCACGGGTGAGCGACCGACCAATAGAAACGCTCAAACGCGGGGATGTCATAAACCGTATGAAGTGGATCCGCCACATTGGGAATCTCAAATACAAGTTTCCCGCCGGGGTTCAGCAAGCCCATCAGGGCTTGAAGGAAGGGAAGGGGCCGACTGATGTGCTCAAGAACAAAAAAGTGTTGGATGATATCAAATCGCTTTGTTGGCTCCTTCGAAATCAATTCCTCAAGCGATGCAAATACAGGAATGCCGCGGCTTCGCACAAATTCGCTAAAGAGTCCGGAAGGTTCGACGCCAACACAGGAATGCCCATCCTCGATTAGTGGATACAGCATGAACCCAGATGAACACCCAACTTCAAGAATGCTTGCTTGGGTGGGTAGATGCTTGCAGAGATACTCCATTCGCCGAACACGCATGGTTTCGTTGGCTTTGATGTGGCTTTCGCACCCCTGCCAACCACCAGCAGCACCGCTACGGCTTGCCATAAAACCTTCAAATTCGGCGGTGTAAAACTTAGCCTCTTCTTCGGGTGTCAGCCCAGGATATTGATATACGACATCGCAATTGAGACAATGGTAAAAAGCGCTATTTCCATTCCTGTCACCGTAGACATGTCGCGTAACCACGTCTTGAAAATTTAAGTCCGCATGACAGAGTGCGCAGTTCAGTGGTAGTGCCAATTTAAAACCTCCAGTAACAGAATGACAGAGAAATATTTATTAAAGACACTGGCATACAAACTCTATATGACTTGAGTAACCATGCTCTGAAATGACGGTTTGCCAGGCTTCACGCTTCGCAGAGCTATATTTGGCACCGTATAAAGAAGCCAAACGAAGGTATTCGTGAAAAATGGCTTGTGGCTTAATTTCTTCTTCTTTCATAAGTTTCAATGCCTATCTAATGTTGGCGCCCATCAAAAAAACTACATCAATCGAATACGCAATAAAACGATAGCCCTCGGCGATTCGTTGATTCAGTTCTTCTTTTGAAGGTTTAACAACATGCATCCCACACGGAATTTCATGGGTCTTCGCAATAGCGCGTATCTGCTCAAGTGCTGCGATGAATTTTGGTTGATCAAACTGCCCCGTAATTCCCATAGATGCCGAAAGATCGTAGGGGCCAATGAAAATTGCATCTAGACCAGCCACACGGAGAATTTTATCGA
>CALAPX010000313.1 GCA_937888355.1 uncultured Spartobacteria bacterium | reverse complement strand
CTTTATCTTCAGCCAACCGAATCAGGCGCATGCGTTGAGAGGCATGGGATTGTTCAAGGACGACAAAGCCTGCAAAATCAGGAAGGGCTCGAACCAGCACAGGAAGCAGGGCAGCAGGTTCACTGGACAGGAGTCGAAGGATTTCTCCAGTTGCATCTGACTGCGCCACGATGGGGGCCGGATCTGCGGACATGAGGGCTCCTGTAAACCAAAAAGTGTGATTGTCGTTTGTTGAAAGGGAGGTGACGCGAATTGGCAACGGAATTTTTTGGAAGGGGCTTGAATCTTGGGAAATAAAGACGCCCTCCTCTGCCGCTCCGAAAATCGTGGAACCACTTGCAGTAAGCGAAGAGAATGTACAGGGAGGCTTGGGCAGGGGGGGATCCATAAGAGGAAAGGCCTCGAGATGGTTTCCGATGGCGAAGATTGCGGTATTCCCACTGGAGGTCAAAGCGTCTACCGAGACAGGATCATATGGCGGAACTTCATCACCCGAGGGGGTGCCGCTGGAGAGGGCGAGAGCATGCCATGAGGAAGAGGTTTTTAGAAGTGCTGTGCGATCGAGGATGGCGATTTGCACAGGGGGAACGCCCTCAATCTGAGCGCTCCACAGAAAACCTTTTCCAGCCTCATGGCGCGCACAGAACAATGTGCCTTGCGGTGTTTTGCCTGAGATCACGAGGACATCGCCGGGAAGAACAGCGAAGTCTTCAATCCAGGCGAGCGCCGGCGCATTTGTCTCGGAAAGCCAATCATTGAAGTGGTAGGCAACGCCTTCAACTTCAATCTCCGGAATAAGATACCCCCTGATGTGGTAATGGCCGGAAGGCAGGATCCCCCCGCTGTCGTTGTACCCATCCCACTCAGTGATCAACCCGTTTAATCCCTTTCGAAAATCGTCAGTTGGTGCAAGCGTGTGAAGTGCACGAACCAATCGACCGGCGCTGTCAAAGATACCAAGAGTGACAAATCCCGATTCTGGAATGGCGAAGGTGATGTGGTTCTCCGCGCGGGCGGAGCAATGCGAGGCTGCAAGAACCAAGGCACAGAGGAATGCCGTGACGGATTTTTTCACAGGTAGTGTTTCCAATTTAGATTGGGGAAAAGATTGTCCCTCTCCTCGCAGGCCGAGAGCAATGGCTCATCGAGCACCCCGGACTCCAGCATCTCATGGAGGCGTGTGAATCGCAGGAGGTGATCCTTCGTGCGGCGGGTGGCGTACTCGACAGCAGTGCCAGTCTTCATAAGAAACGCCCAATCGCTGGATTGTGCGAGGAGCAACTCTCGAGCAAGTTGACGCAGGGTGCGCTCGCCAAACGGGGATCTTATTGACTCATGGTTTCGGGCGGCATCTGTCATGCGTCGGGCAGCGGCATGGAGGTGCGGGTAGATCCAGGAGTTGCAATGGTCCAGCCAAACCTCCCAGTAACCCTTGTTGCCCCAACTTGAGGGAGAGGGGCTTACCATTTGTTGCGTGGGGTTGCGGCGGAGGTAGTCGCCTGGTGTCTCTAGACGAAATGTCGTTTGATCGTAAGCCGCCTTACGGAGGAAAAGATCCAAAAACTCCGGGCCTTCATACCACCAGTGCCCAAAAAGTTCTGCATCGAACGGGCTGAGAACCAGCGGCTCCACTGGGAGGATCGCAGCGAGATGACGGATTTGCCGAACCCGACTATCGAGAAAGTCCCCTGCATGGTGGTCGGCCGCTGCCATAGCCCAGGTGCGATTGTATGGTTCCTTGTGCGGCGAGCCGGTGATGCGGTGATACTTCAGGCCGGTGTTCCGGCGGTGGCCCACGTTCGGTAAGATGGTGTGAAGGTAGTCATCAGGAAGTTCCATGCCGATATCCCGGTAGAAATCACGGTAGGCTGGATCTCCGGGATATCCCTCTCTTGCGCTCCAGACCTGCTTGCTCGACTCACGATCGCGGCCAAAGACGGCAGGCCCAGCCGGGGTGAAGTAGGGGGAGTGAATGGCGAAGCGTGGGCGTGGCTCTCCATACATGAGGCCATGGGCATCTACCACAAACCAGCGCAAATTGGCTTCTTGGAGGATGGCATCGATGCCAGGCACATAGCCGCACTCGGGAAGCCAGATGCCCTCGGGATCGCGACCGAAACATTCGCGGTATTCATCGCAGCCAATAAGGATCTGGGCTCGCATCGACTCGGGCACAATTTCCATGAGGGGGAGAAATCCATGGGTTGCCGCGCATGTGATGATCTCGATAATCCCATCTTCTTGAAGTTGAGCGAAGGCTCCGATGAGATCTCCCGCGATTTCATGGCGGTAAAAGTCTAGGGCGTTCTGAAAGCGTTCGTGATAATGGCGGGCGATGGCGTGGAGTTCATAGTCGCATGAGGTGCGGTCGAGCTCCATGGCCGCAAGTTCGAGTGAGCGTTCAAGGTAGCGTTCAGTGCGCTTGCGCAGTAGTTCATCACGCAGCATTGCGCAGAGTGATGGTGTCAGGGTGACTGTGATGCGTAGGGGCGCACGCTCCGCAACCAATCGTCGGAGCATTTTCAGAAGAGGAATGTAGCACTCGGTGACAGCTTCGAATAGCCAGTCCTCTTCAAGAAAATCTTCGTGTTCCGGGTGTCTGACCCAAGGCAGGTGGGCATGAAGCAGAAGGGCGAGCGATCCTTTTTGCATGTGTCAGTGAAGAAAAATATCCGCGCTTGGGTGTTGGGACAAGCTCCCAAGAAAAAATCAGCCCCGCCAGCCATTCCACTGCTTGAGCGCGGATAGAGCGCGCGCACGATGGCTAAGCGTATTTTTCACCACTGCGCCGAGTTGGGCAAAAGTCTCGCAATGGCCTTCGGGAACAAACAATGGATCGTAGCCAAAACCAAGAGAGCCTTTCTCGGAGTTGATGATTGTTCCCTCCACCGAGCCGTGGAAGGAGGCGAGTGCGGTGCCAGACCTTGCAAGAGATAGGACGCAACGAAAGCGTGCAGAGCGGGATTTTCCGCGAACAGAAGAGAGTCTTTCCAGAAGCAGTGTTCGGTTTGAGGCATCTGTTGCGCCAGGACCTGAAAAGCGTGCGGAGAGGACACCTGGTGCACCGCCTAGGGAGTCGACCTCAAGCCCTGAATCATCCGCGATGACCCATCCGTCAAATAGATGAGAGGCCGCGATGGCCTTAAGTTCAGCGTTCTCTTCGAAGGTGACTCCTGTTTCCTCAACCTCCGGCATGTCAGGGATTATGGAGAGATCAAAAACTTCGAATTGAGGGCCAAGGATATGGCGGATTTCCTCAATCTTGTGGGTGTTTCGTGTGGAGACGAGTAGTTGGCGTGAAGTCATGGAAGAAGGGCGAGTGCGGCGAGAAGACGGCCGGTTTTGCCTTGTTCTAGGCGGTAGGAGTAATAGCGGGATGGATTCGAGGCAGTGCAGATGTTGCAATCGTGGATGTCCCGAATCCCCGCCTCCGCAGCTTGGCTGCGCAGTTCTGAAGCGAAATCAATCTCGTACTGCGGTGGTCGGATACAAGGTGAAATCTGTAGCACAAGATCCTCGGGTGAACCGCCCGTGGCATTAAGGAGCCTAGCGATTGTGCGCGGAACGATGCCAAGTGTAGTGCCTTTTTTTCCTGCATGAGCGAGGGCGATACCTCGCCCGAGGCGATCAGCGATATAGACCGCCGCACAATCGGCAACATGGATCCCCAGGCAAAGGCCACGCTCTGTGGTGATAAGGGCATCACAGTCGGGAACAGGAAAGGCATCACTCGCAGAGATGTGCGCTACAGCATTGCCATGAACCTGCGAAGCGTGGGCAAGTGGCATGCCATAAAAGCCCAGCATGTCGAGTGAGGTGCGCTGGAGGTCGGCCAAGCGTGCCATTGCCGTGTCACGGTCTGTTTTGACATCAATTCCCTGAACGCGAGTCAGGAAGGCCGCACGCAAGCCGGTGAGGGCGTCCAGTGGCGGGAAAATGTCCGCCTCGGGGATCATTTGCCTTTTGCCAACGGAGATTTGAGAGTCGGTTTTTTCGGAGCGGGAGTTTTTTCGAAAATTGGCACCAGAGGGTCATCTTTGCGGAATTGACGGGGGAGTTTTGGTTGCGGTCGGTCAGAGGCGTTGATTTTGTTAAAACGCTTCGCCTGCGGCTTGCTGAGGGGATCGTCGAAGATGTCTTGGAAGCGGGTGTCGAGAGAAAGAGCCCGGTCGTATTCCGCAATGCCACGAATGTAATCGTAATAGGCTTGGAGGAGAAATGTCTGGGATTGGAGGAGAGATGTTTGCTGGTTCAATACATCGAGTTGGGTTCCCGCGCCCGCATCGAGACGTTCCTTCGCCAAGCGGAGGGCCTCAACGCCTTGAACAACACTGGCTTCTTGACTGTCCACGGTCTCTCGAGCCTGGAGGAGATTCGAAATCGATTGCTGGACCTGCAGGATCACCTCGCGAACGCCATTGTCGTAGTTGATCTTCGCTTGCTGTAGGCGTGCTTTGGCGCTTTTGACATTTCCGTAGGTGAGGAGGCCATCCCAAACAGCCCAAGAGCCCGAGACGCCGAAGAACCATCCGTTCACCATATTGGTAAGGTTCGATGTCATGGAATTGCTGTCATTTGTTTGTCTCACCCGGGCGTTGATTTGGGGGAGGTAGCCTGCAAATTGTTCATCCACACCGGCGGCTTCTCCGATGATGAGTTGGCGTTGGGCCTTGAGTTCGGGGTTGCGAGCGACAGCGGTCCGGATCGACTGATCGGCGTCGATGGTGCGTGGGTTGTAATCCAGTTCACCCACGATATTGAATGGCACCTCCGATGGAAATCCCGGGGGATAATCCATACCAAGAAGTTGGACAAGGCGATACATGGAGACGCGGTAGTTGTTCTCTGCCTGGATGAGCGGGGGCTTTGCATTGGCGAGGGCGACTTCCGCTTGGAGTACGTTGAACCGCGGCACGGTGCCTGCTTCATAGCGGTTTTGCTGGTCTTTGAGTTGTTCGGTGAGGAGATCGACAGACTGCTGGTTAGCGATAATGAGGGCACGGTTCAGCACAATCTCGTAAAAATTGTTCTTCACCTCGGCAATGACCTGATCGATGACACCCCGGAGGCGATAGTAGGATTCCACCTCATCCGAGATAGCTCCACGGATTCCAGCCAAGGCGGCGCCTCCATCAAAAATGAGTTGAGAGAATTCAATGTTCACTCCCCACGACTCGCTGGTTATATTTTGTGTCGTGAGAGTCTGATCGCTTTGGAGGCCGCGCGATGTGTAGCCGTAATCCGACCTCAGCGCGACTTGGGGAATGATCTGTGAGCGGATGCTGATGAAACGACCTGAAGTGGTGTTCAGTTCCTGAATTGAAGTGAGGATCTCCGGATTTTGTTTAATGGCCTTGGATACGGCATCAGCAATGGAGAGGTCGGGGGCGTTGGGGTTTCGTTGTTTTGCGATGAGGGCGTTCAGTTGGGTAAAAAAATTCGTAACGGCCATTTCCTTGGCCAAGGCATCAGAGGCGTTTTGCTCAAGAGTTGGTGTTTCCGCCAGTGGTTCCTGAGTTTGTTGAGGTGGTTCTTCAGTGTTTTTGAGTTCAGCGTCGATTTTGGCGGCATCGGGGAGAGGTGGTGCGGGGGGGAGGGGAAGCTGTACGTTAGGTAATGGCAGCGGTGAAGGGATGCCGTTCTGCGCCGCAGGAGCCGCCGAATTTTTGGGAATCGGCAGAGGGGTGTAAGCTGGAAGTGGGGGAGGGGTTGGGAGATCCTTGAATTTGGCAGGAGGTGCCGGTTCGGGCGTCGGCACCTGAGCGAATGACATAGAAACGGTGAAGGCAATCAGGCAAAAGGCGAGCAGTGCGTCTAGGCGGAGCGGATTTATGCGCATCATAAAAATCATGGTGTGGAAAGTTTAGCGTTCTTGAGTTTCGTTGGAAGAATTTCCCTCATTGGGAGGTTGTAAAATAGAAATCCGATCTCCTGGTGAGGGTGAACCATCGACAATGTCGGCGATGAGAAAGGGATGGTTCCTTAAGGCTGTGGTGCGGAGGGTGGAGGTTTCCAAATGCTCACTCACGGCCAGAAAAGTTTGGCCTGGAGAAATGGGTAATGTGGTTTCAATCAAGGCAAATTGCTCAGGAGTGTTGACCATGCGCACAGTTCCCATCCATACCGGAAGAGACGGGGCGGGAGGGACTGGGTTTGGTTTTTTCCAAGCGCAGGCGGGAAGAATGGAACCCAGCACGAGGGAGGCAATCAGCCGTGTGAATTTATTTTGATTCATCGAAGCCAAGTGGTGGTGCATTAAGGAACTGGCGAGGAGAGGAAGTTTTATAAATGCGGCGCAGGGGGTGTTCATCGAGCACATTTGCATGGATGCCGCCAAACGCCTCGCGATCGTAGAGTTGGATGCCTACATAGTAATAAATCGGGCAAATAGGCACAGCTCCTTTGACTAAGAGATCCTCGGCTTTGCGGAGGATCTCAAAACGGCGCACAGGGGAGAGTTCGGCGGATGCCTTTGCGATGAGGGAATCATAGGCCGGAGAGGCCCACCCTGTGCGGTTGTTGCCGCCAGCGGCGAGGAACATGTCGAGGAAGGTGTTCGGATCCGGGTAGTCTCCGACCCAGCTGGAGCGGGCGATATCGTAGTCCAGCAGGGAAAGAGAGTTGAGGTAAACCTTCCACTCTTGGCGCAGCAGGTTGATCGAGACTCCTAGAGTCTCGCGCCACATGTTTTGGAGTTCCACGGCGATTGCCTCGTTGAGTTCGCTTTTACTGTAAAGGTAAGTGGTGTGCGGAAACCCTTTGCCATCTGGATAGCCTGCCTCAGCTAAGAGTTGGGCTGCTTTCGGTGGGGCGTAGGGCAGTCCATCTGTGCCCACATAGCCCGGGATGCCTGGAGGCACAAAGCCGCTCGCGGCGGATTCTCCCGCACGGGTGATTTTTTCAACGATGCGGGTTTTATCTACAGCGAGGGAAAATGCTCGTCGGACGCGCTCATCGGCGAAAGGGCCTTTTGAGCAATTGAAGCGGAGAAAGTAGACGCCAAGAAATGGAGCGGCGTGGA
>CALAPX010000312.1 GCA_937888355.1 uncultured Spartobacteria bacterium | reverse complement strand
TTTGAGGCGGTTGTTTTCTTGACTTACCTCTTTTGGAGTTTCATCGAACTCGACGACTTCTTCATTGAATCCAACGAAGACGTCCAAGTGATGACGGAGGATCGCCGATGCTTGAAGAAGGGCGTCATCCGGAGTCAGGCGACTATCGGTCCACACTTCAAGAATGAGTTTGTCAAAGTCGGTGCGTTGTCCCACACGGGTATTTTGCACCGCATACTTCACACGGGTGACTGGTGAAAAGACAGAATCAATGGCAATGACGCCGATAGGCTGATCAGCACGTTTGTTCTCATCACCAGTGGCAAAACCACGGCCAAGGCGAACCTCTAGCTCGGCTTCGAATTTTTGCTTTTTGTCGAGCGTGCAAATGATCTGATCGGGATTCAGAACCTCAACTTGGTTGGATTCTTGGATGTCAGCAGCAGTAACAACGCCTTCCCTGTTAACGGCAATCTTGAGATTCCGAGGCTCATGGTCATGAGCACGAAACTTGATTTTTTTGAGATTGAGCACGATATCCACCACATCTTCGACGACGCCCGGGAGCGTGCTGAATTCATGGTCAACACCTTCGATTTTTACGGAGGTAATTGCCGCTCCCTCAAGAGAACTGAGGAGCACGCGGCGCAAGGAGTTACCGATCGTGTGGCCGTATCCAGCCTCGAAGGGCTCGGCAACAAAAAGGGTATAGGTATCAGTGGATGTGGACTCGTCTTTAACGAGTGTTTTCGGCATTTCGAACCGACCAAGACGAACTGGCATTGGATGGTATTTCTTAGATTTTCACCGGGTTTCCCTGCACGCAATCGGCACACCAGTTATTAGGCGAACCACAGGACCTACGGCAAAGTTACGTGTTTGCGCGGACGATCTGCTTAACAGCATTTTCCACTTGGTCAAGGTGATTAAGCGAATTTTTTAAAAAAGGCCTGTCCAGAATGGGGCACTAAAAGCCCGGTGACTCGCCTGTGCCTTCATCGAGATCCTTGAGACGATGCCCAATAATGCGGCGACCGATTTCCAAAACCATTTCCTCAAGGAGCAAGCGAAGATGGCTTCCCGCGCGGAAATCCGATGGTGCAATATTATGTACCCTGTCGGCATGGATTGAGAGTTGGTAGCACTTTTTGAAGCTCGAGCGCGTGGGATCGGCAGAATTGTAAACAGCGATCGCGTGCCCTCCATTCCTGCGCATGACGGTGAAGCAGGGAACATCAGTCGGGCCATCGCCTATATAAATCATGTTGGAAAACGGCACTGGACGCACCGATGGGTCCATGTGGTCATCGACGTCTTGATCCATTTCAAGAAGGCCTTTATTGATGCGGAAGAGAAATTGCGTTTTTTGCGTATGGCTGATCACCCGCTTTGGAAAAGCGATCCGCCCTTGCGCGTCGACGGCGAATTCGCACCCGAAGATTTTTCTGACATGTGGGGCCAGGCGGCTTCCCTCAATCAATTCCTTCAATCCAGAGGATACAATGTAATGCTCCACGGTAATCCCATGGGCAGCAAATTCAGGAGGCAGCAGCGCACTGAATTCCGCGAATAATTCCGGCAAGCCCTTGTAAAAAGTAAGACGTGCGCCAAGTTCACGTAGTTGGGCATTGGTCGGACGATCAATCTCCAAACAGTCGAGCAGGACTTTCATGTAGGCCAACTCGTTGTCGTACCCCTGTCCCTTCACCAATTCCGCACATCGCCGCCAGAAGTGCTCAGGATTGATGCCGAAGACAGGGAAAAGCGCATCCTCCTGCATGTAGTTTGGAGACAGCGTTTGATCGTAGTCGTAAACGATCGCAATGGTGTTTTGCGGAGCGCTCATTGAGGAATAATCGAGGACTGCAGGGGGATGGCGACTTCAAAAAAAGGGGCGGAATCTAAAACAACTCCTATCAAAAGTGCACACTCCCGCCAATCGATGGAAGATGGAGCTTCAATCCTGCATTACTGAACATGACCTCAGCCTCGCGAGTATCGATTTTGATTGGAGGAAAAGTGTTGTAATGCACACCCACGACATCCTTGGCCCCGCAAAATCCGGCCGCGCGCACCGCATCGGCGGCGCCCATGGTGAAGTTATCCCCGATAGGCAGGATGGCGCAACGCAGCTGGAATTCATCAGCGATCAATTTCATGTCCATCGTTAGCGCCGTGTCTCCCGCATAATAAAAACTCCCCTCGCCAGTCTCGACCACAAACCCGGCAGGATTCCCTCCGTTCGACCCATCCGGCAAGGCGCTGGAATGTACCGCTGAAACCATCTTCACACGCCCCCACGGAAGAACCACAGATCCGCCGTGATTCATCGGATGAGTATTCGCCACCCCATTTTTGCCAAACCAATCGATAACTTCCCAATTTGAAATGACCTTCGCTCCGGTTTTTCCCGCAAGATCGACCGCATCCGCCAAGTGATCCACATGACCATGTGAGATCAAAATGAAATCTGCGGCAATTGCAGCCGTGTCGATTGAAGCGGCAAGCGGGTTTGGCGTGATAAAGGGATCAAAAAGCAACCGGGTTCCACAGGCATCGATGAGGAAACAGGAATGTCCGAAGTAAGTAAGTTTCATAGCATGGAAATGGAACCACAGCTCCCGCAGCGCTGCAACCCGCTTACTCGTACCGCAAGGCAGTGATCGGATCGAGTCGTGATGCTTTCAGTGCCGGGTAGATCCCCGAGAGCAATCCAGTCCCCAAGGCGAATGCCACACTGAAAAACACCCCGCCCGCAGAGATGATCGGAACATTTTCCGTTGGGGAAATCGATTTAAGAACCTCGACCAGACCGAACGATGCCCCGATTCCAAGCAATCCGCCGATCAACGAAACAAGAACACTTTCGACAAGAATCTGAAGGAAAATATCCGAGGGCCGCGCCCCTATGGCAAGGCGGATGCCGATTTCACGGACGCGCTCGGATATGCTTGCCAGCATAATATTCATAATGCCTATGGCTCCGACCACCAGACTGATGGCTGAAATCAAGCCACCACTCAACCGTGCGGCACGGACGCTGGACTCAACCCTGTCGAACCAATCCTCGCGCGTCTCCAGATCAAAGTCGTCCACGCCACGGTGGGTGTTTTGCAAGACGGCCCGAACTTGTTCAAGCGCGGCAGGAAAACGCGTCAAGTCACCGATGCGCACCGGCATGGCATCCAATTTGATCGAGTGCATGGAATCCTCGGGAAACATGCCTGAAAGAAATTCGTGGAACATTGTGGCAAAGGGAATGAGCACTGCTTGATTCTTGGAGCGGAAGGGATCCCAACGCCGACTCGAGACTTTTCTCCCCTCAGCCCTTGCCCGCTTGTCCTCCTCGCGCTCGTAGCGATCCAGGACACCAACTACTTCAAAAGGGGATCCATGGATCAAAACCCTCCTTCCGATCAAACCTGTCGCAGGAACGGCGGGCCACAATTCGGCCGCCACCGTGCTTCCAAGAACCACGCACCGGCTACCGCGAACAACATCGAGATCAGTCAAAAAGCGACCCGCGTCAATCGCGTGCATGCCGATCACAAAATATCCGGGAATGACACCCGTGACCGATCTCCGCTCAGGATCCCCTCCGTTTTCAAGAGAGACCGTTGTTTTCAGGATCAACTCGGGAGAGACATGGGAAATCAACGGCGCATTGGCTTGAATCGCCTCGGCGTCGCGCAATGTCCGCCCCGGCGACAACACCGCGAATTCAAATAATTCCGCCGAAGGTTCCTTATCCACCACACGCACCAACTCCAACCCCCCAAGTTGCTGCATGAACGTTCGAGTCCCCTCCTCCATGCCGCGCGTTAGAGCCATTGTTGAAATAAGACTGCTCACACCGAGGATGATCCCCAGCATCGAAAGAGCGCTCCGGATTTTATGAGAACCGATCTCCCTCATTCCGGTCTGGATGGCGACAATGAAATTCATCGAAGGGTTTCCTTGGTGATACGGCCGTCGCAGATCTCGATGATACGACGGGTGCGGGCGGCAATTGCGGGATCATGCGTCACAAGGATCACAGTTTTTCCGGCGGCATTAAGCTCCTCGAATATATCCAATATTCTCAGCCCCGTTGCGGAATCAAGGTTGCCTGTCGGTTCGTCACCAAAGACGAGTCGGGGCCCGTTGACCAAGGCTCGCGCGATCGCCACACGTTGGCACTGTCCCCCACTTAATTGACTGGGCCGGTTCGCCAATCGGTCCCCTAACCCAACTTCTCCGGCAACTTTTCTAGCTCGCTCTTTCCTCTCGTTAGTGGGCAGACCACTATAAATTAGGGGCAATTCTATGTTCGCCAATACATCAAGGCGCGACAGAAGATTGAATGACTGAAAAACAAATCCAATCTCACGGTTGCGCATTCGCGCCAATTCACTCGACCCCGCTCCGGATAGTTCCCGCCCACAGATTTCCATCCTCCCAGTGGTAGGGGTATCGAGACAGCCGAGCAAATGCATGAGCGTGGATTTGCCACTTCCGCTTGGTCCGATGATCGAAACAAACTCGCCCTCCTCGATGCGAAGATCGATTCCGTCCAGTGCACGAATCTCCTGCTCCCCGACACGGTAGACCTTCGTGACGCCTTGAAGTGAGATCAAGCTCACGAGCGAGACTTTTTTCCCGCCTCGGGAGCGGGTTTTTCGGTGAGCACGTCTTCGCCTTCGCTCAACCCCTTGGTGATCTCCACCCGCCATGAATCAGAGAGACCAATCCCTACGACACGACGCTCGATTCGGGTGGGGGTCAACACATAAACAACTTTGGTGCCTCTCTCCTCAAATACACTGGTCAATGGAACCGAGAGCACGTCACCGGCAAACCCTACTGGCACTCTCATGCTTACGGACACTCCGGGTTTGAGTTTATGGCCCTTCCCATCCAAACTGCCCGTAACAGCGAATCCCTTGATGTTGTTTTTCACTGTGGCAAGCGGGGCAATCCTGTCGATTGTCGCCTGAAGACCGTCATCCTCGGTATTGGGAGCTATCACGGTCAACTCGTCACCCTCGCAAAGACGCGAGGCATCCAATTGATTCACGTGTGTGCTGATGAGCAACCTGGAGAGGTTTGCCAATGTCATCAGGCTTGTGCCGGAATTGACACTTGCCGCCCCTACCACAACTTGGCCTTCGTTCACAAGAACCTCCAGTACAGTACCATCAAATGGCGCAAGAATCCGGGTCTTCGACAGGCGATCGTCAACCATTTGCAATCTCCGCAAGGAACGCTCCAATTCGTTCTGCACAATTTTATAATCAGCCTCGAGATTTTTGAATTGCTCCTGACTCAAGAGCTTTTTTTGAAAAAGCTGGCTTGCGCGCTCAAAGTTGCCTTGGCTTTTTTCAAGCTCCAAGCGGGCCCCTGCGACCTCTGCCTCGGCTCCTGCGCGTTCGTTGAGGAGATCACGCGGGTCGATCGTGAGGAGTGGATCGCCCTGTTTCACCTGTTGACCCGAAAATGCATGGATCTCGGCAACCCTGCCACCGATCTCGGGTTTCATATCAACCTGAAAGGCTGGGGAGACCTCCCCCGAAAGCATCAATACCGGAGCAATGTCTGATCGAAGCACTTTCGATGTCGAAGCGGGTTCTTGGGCGGGACCGAATTGAAAGATATTGAGTTCATATCCAACCCACGCCCCGGCAACCATGAGGGGGAGGAGGACTATCAAAGCGATTCTCATGCAGTGGTTTTTTTGGACCTTGGCAACTTCGCATCAATCAGCATTGCTGCAACCGCTGAGTATCCATGCAGGGCATTGACTCCCCAGACTGGAGCAATTTCACCATTGCAGAAAAATCCGCCCACGGGCTTGCCTTCAAGTACTGCCGACAGGCAAGCCGCGTCATGGTTTTTGACTCCAAAAAATGCTTCTCCCCTCCCGAGACACGAAAAAAGAAGCGCAGCGAAGGTTTTGCGGAGATCGGCGCGTTTGGGTTTGAACGCCCTCTTGAGATCCTCAATTGCCGCCTCTCGATTGCGAAGTTGGTATTGAAGGGTCTGTCCCACGCGAGGGGCGCCAGCGATTACCACTGCGCCTGAATCAGGATCCGCCCCAATAATATGGCGAATCATAAAATCACCAGAGTGGAACTCGTCGATGTATTCGCTTCCGGCAAGTCCGGCGAGGAGATTGCCCCGAGCATTGGACTTATCCTCTTCGCTTAGAGTTTGAAAGACAGTATCGAGGACCTGATAGGCCGGCTTGCATCCCAACCCATAAATGACATTTTGCTCGGCGTTGGTGACGGGAAGCGGTTCACCGATCGGGCGGCAACCATGAGTCATCATAGGAACGATCCGGGTTCTTCCAAATAAAGGCACTGCACAAGCTTGCACCTCCATGCCGTTGATAAACACCACCGTCTCCTCTTCATTTCCACCGCTGGCCAACCCACCAACTACCGGCACAAGGGGGTGGTGTTTGTTTGATTCTGAAAGCCATGAATCCATGGTGAAGGAAAAAGGATTCCCAAGCGTGACCCACGCATTTGGGGGTTCCCCAAGCCAGCGTGAGTCCTGCGGCAAAAACTGATCAGATATAAGTGGGACAGGATCCCCGATCTCCGCGCGCAGGGCGATGACCGTGCATCCCGAACCTGTCTCCATTTCCTGCTCGCCGGCGATCCATCCCCCGACCGTGCACCCGACCACGTCGAGGATATGACCATCGACCCGCAAGGTATCGCACATTTCAGCAAAGAAGGGCCGGTAGTCCGGCGTGGCAAAAACAAAAGCGGTTTGGGCGGGATGGACAAGTTCTTCTCTGATCTCAAGAGCAGACTTCAGAAAGCGGGCAACTTCATAGGGTCCATTGATTTCACAAGTCGCAGCGGCAAATTTTTTGATTTTTAAATTCATTCGGGATTTGAGGAACTCTACGGATTGCTGACCAAGCGTTGCAGTACTTTCAAGGCCTTGTCGACATCCGATACACGCAATAACAGCAACCCACGTTTGGATGAAGGCATCGTGGCCAGATAGGCATATTCAATATTTACTTTTACCTTGGAAAGAACGACCGCAATCTGCGAAAGGCTGCCTGGCCTGTTGTCATTTTCAATCATCAGTACTTCGCTTTCCAAAACCAGCACCCCCCTTGCTTCCAAGAGAGCAATCGCGCGACGGGTATCACTGACCACCATACGCACTGCAGCGTGGTCGACAGTATCTGAAATGGTCAACCCGTAGATGTTGATTTTCTCCTCAGCGAGGGCATCACACATGGCGGCAAGTGTCCCTGGACGGTTTGCGATAAATACGGCCAGTTGCTCGACAATACGGACGGATTTCATGGATAATAGAGTTTGATTGGCTGGGTTTCCTGAGTCGAACCCAAAAAGCGGAGCTTGCCAGAAGCCATTTATGGAACGATGGATGGCTCATGAATTCACGACGTCCTCCGCGGGAACGCCAGTCCTCGGCACCAGGCAAACGCAAGCAAGGCACAGGCTCGCTCCGGGCAGGAAAGCCTCGCGCCCAACAAAAACCTCCGGAGGAAAAAAATCGGCGAGCCCCATCAGCAGCTCAAACGCCCCTTCGCACGGCAATCCTTGAGACTCTAAGCGACTTCGCCATGGAAGTTCCAGAGCTGATGAAAGCCCTGCGACTTCCTGGCGAATCCCATGAAAAGCTCATCCAAACGCTCAAAGAACTCGAACTCCTAGGCGAAATTGCCCGGGTTAGGAAAAACCGCTACATTTTACCCCTCACGGCGGATCTTTTTACTGGTGTCATCCAGTTCCATGCGAATGGATCCGCCCATGTCCTGAACGAAACAACAGGGGGAAATGACCTTCTCATTCGCGGCGAAAACTCGTTTACCGCAATGCATGGCGACCGG
>CALAPX010000311.1 GCA_937888355.1 uncultured Spartobacteria bacterium | reverse complement strand
TGGGTTCAGAACGTCGCGAGACAGTTCGGTCCTTATCCACTGTGGGCGCAGGAGATTTGAGGGGTTCAATCCTTAGTACGAGAGGACCGGGATTGACAAACCTCTGGTGATCCAGTTGTTTCGTCAGAAGCACCGCTGGGTAGCTACGTTTGGAAAGGATAAGCGCTGAAAGCATCTAAGCGCCAAGCCTCTCCCAAGATGAGATCTCCCTGAAGAACCGTGGTAGACCACCACGTTGATAGGTTGCGGGTATAAGCGCAGTAATGTGTTGAGCTTAGCAATACTAATGTTCGTTCGGCTTTTATCTTCTTTCAGCTTTTATTAAAGCGGTTTTTTTTCAACTTAATGTGCGATTTTCAAAGAACATTGTATGTTCTCTGACATATTCTGGCCGCCAGACATGCGTTAATTTCTTACTTCATTTGTGTTGTAAGTGGTTTTCGAAGTCTGGTGATCCCGCGCAGTGGAACCACCCGTTCCCATCCCGAACACGGAAGTGAAACGCTGCAGAGCCGATGGTAGTGCTTCTATAGGTTGTGCGAGAGTAGGTCGTTGCCAGAGTTTTGCCCGGTGATTTGGAAACAAATCACCGGGCTTTTTTTTGTTTTTTTTGTGGCTTTTGGAAGTCATACTGTTGCTTTTTACTTATTGCTTCTTTTATATTTCTAAAGATAGTATCCCAATAAATATTCTACATATGATCCAAGCATTGCTTTTTGCTATTTTTGTAGGCGTTTTTAGTTGTTTCGCCGAAGAGACTCCTCCAAATGTTGTTTTGATCATTAGCGATGATCAGGGCTACGCCGACTATCATTTCATGGGGCATGAGATGATCAAGACCCCGCAGATCGATAAATTGGCGTCGCAGAGTTTGGTTTATGAGCGGGGCTATGTAACGACAGCCGTCTGCGCTCCATCCTTGGCAACGATACTCACTGGTTTGTCTCCGCACCGGCACGGTTGGACAGGCAATGACCCTGTCAAAGATGTCGGCGACTGGAGCACGCGGCAGAGTTGGGTCGATCGCTTTGCTGGCAATCCTCAGCTCCCGCAACTGCTCGCAGAGCGTGGGTATCTCAGCCTGCACACAGGCAAATACTGGCAGGGTGACCCGAAGAGCGTTTCCGGATTCACAGACAGTATGGGTGAAACGAATCGGCACGGTTCGGAGTATTCCCTCGGTATCGGCCGCGAAACGATGCAGCCCATTTGGGATTTTATCCAGAAGGCACAAGATCAGAGGAAGCCGTTTATGGTCTGGTATGCACCGTTCATGCCGCACGATCCACATACGCCCCCAGAGCGGCTTGAGCAAAAATACATTGGCATGGGTGCCGACCAACCCGCCGCAAAATACTATGGGATGTGCGAGTGGTTCGATGAAACCTGCGGTGAATTGCTCGATCATCTCGAAGATAAGGGCCTGACCGAGAAGACGATCATCGTCACCATCTGCGACAATGGTTACGGCGCGCGCATGGGCAGCAGAGGAAATGTGAAAGCTTCTCCCTATGAATTAGGTGTGCGCACGCCGATCATGGTCAAGTGGCCCGGCAAAGTGGCCCCGAAGATGGACAAGGAAAATCTCGCCAGTAACCTGGATATCTTGCCAACCGTGCTAGCTGCTTGCGGGATTGAAATCCCGGATGTAGCGGAGGGAATCAACCTCCTTGATCACGATGCGGTTGCAAAACGCAGACACCTGTTCCTCGAAAACTATACGGTTGATATGATCGCTGTAGATAATCCGGGTGCCGCTTTGCGCGCACGCTCCATTGTTTCCAATGTTTGGAAACTGACGATCTGGCGCGAGCCGCACCATCTGCTTAAAACCCACCGCTGGCAGATCGAAATTCCAGAACAAAAGGTGGAGTTGTTCGACCTGCAGGCGGATCCGCTGGAAGGCCGTAATTTGGCCGAACAGAATCCGGAAACGGTCGAAGAGCTGCAGAGAAAACTGGATGCTTGGTGGAACCCGGTTCCGTAATCGGCGAGCGGACGTATCAAGCAAAATATCATTCGACCGACCTTTGCCGGTTGCGAAGAATTCCTATCGGGCCAGCGCCTAGCGGCTTGACCAATTTGTCGGCGTGCATCCCCAACGTGTCCCCCCTACAATCCGCGCTACCATTGTTTCCTGTTCCATCAGGCTGAGGAATCATCGACGCGCCAGGAGCCGACTAAGGCCCCGAGAAATCCCGACGGTTTTTCATTGCGCGCGTTCTATGGCCCGTTTCAGCGACGGCTTGGGAATCAACATCGATGCTATTGGGTTCGTCACTGTTCGAGCTGTGCACAGTGGTGGTCGTGTAACTTTTATCCAGTGGATAAAGAAAGGTCTTTACCCGTCATCGTGCACGACAATGATTTTGCGCGTATGAGCGAAAAGCAACAAACGGCATTGTCTCCAAAGCGGGATCAGGATTTTCCAGAGTGGTATCAACAAGTTGTCCGTGCAGCGGACTTGGCGGAAAACTCAGAAGTGCGCGGCTGCATGGTGATCAAGCCATGGGGGTATGCCTTGTGGGAACGCATGCAGGGCGTGTTGGATGGAATGTTCAAGGCCACAGGCCATCGCAACGCCTATTTCCCCTTGTTCATCCCGCTCAGCTATCTTGAAAAAGAAGCTGCGCATGTAGAGGGGTTTGCCAAGGAGTGTGCGGTTGTCACGCATCATCGTCTGGAGTCCAAGGATGGAAAATTGGTTCCAGCAGGTGTATTGAGCGAACCATTGGTGGTACGGCCAACATCTGAAACGATCATTGGCGCAGCCTATGCCCGATGGGTGAAATCTTGGCGTGATCTGCCGATTCTTCTCAATCAATGGGCGAATGTAGTGCGCTGGGAAATGCGACCGCGCGTGTTCCTGCGGACGGCCGAGTTTCTTTGGCAGGAAGGGCACACCGCCCACGAGACACAGGAGGAGGCCGAGGAGGAAACCATGAAAATGCTTCGCGTATATGAGACATTCGCACGTGATTACCTCGCTGTGCCTGTGCTCACGGGCGAGAAAAGTGAAGGCGAGCGCTTCCCAGGTGCGGTGAAGACCTATTGTATCGAAGCGATGGTCCAAGACCGGAAGGCCATCCAGGCAGGTACCTCGCACTTCCTCGGGCAGAATTTTTCGAAGGCGTCGGGTATCCAGTACCAATCGCGCGAAGGGAAGCTCGAGCATGCCTGGACTACAAGTTGGGGGGTGAGCACGCGCTTGATCGGTACATTGATCATGATGCATTCCGACGATGATGGTCTGGTGGTTCCTCCTCGAATAGCATCCACACACGTGGTCATCGTTCCGATCACGCCGAAAGAGGAAAGCCGGGCAGCCGTTCTGGAGGCAGTCAACCATCTCGCCTCCTCGCTGCGAGCCATTAATTTCCATGGCATCCCGATAGGCGTTGAGCTTGATGCGCGTGATCTGGGTGGGGGGATTAAAAACTGGGAGTGGATTAAAAAAGGCGTCCCGATCCGGATCGAGATTGGCCCCAGGGACCTTGCTCAAGGCACCGCTGCCATGGCGAGGCGGGATCGTGGGCCAAAGGAAAAAGAGTTTGTTCCTGTTGATGGGATTCCGGGAACCATTGCTGGCATCCTTGATGAGATACAAGAAGGACTGCTTCTGCGCGCCACCAAGTTTCGCGAAACCCACACCCGGAAAATTGATTCGCTAGAAGAGTTTAAAAAATTCTTCACCCCTCAAAACCGTGAAAAGCCTGAAATCCACGGGGGATTTGCTTTGGCTCATTGGAACGGATCGAAGGAGGTCGAGGATCAGGTTAAAGATGAGCTCAAGGTCACGATCCGCTGCATTCCTTTCGAGGATTCTCCAGAACCCGGAGTATGCCTCTTCACTGGCGAGCCCAGCCGGCAACGGGTGGTGTGGGCAAAATCCTATTGACGCAATGTTCTAGAACGCAGTTGATGGCTTGAATTTTATGAAATCATCCACTCTCCGTATGTTGCTACTGACGCTCTCTGCCGTGTGTGTGCTCTCTCTTGGCGCGTGTGCCACGGCAAAGTCCGCCAAGAACCATTCGTTCACGTTCGATCCGCCGGTGAAAGCTCCAAAAAATCCCACAGCGGTGAAGGTAAAGCTCAGTACCGGGGCTCAAAAGTTGTACGTGGTCGAGGGGGATGAGGTGCTGCTTGCCACTCCTGTGTCCGTAGGTAAAGCGGGTTCTCCCACCCCTCACGGCAATTTCAAAATCTATTCAAAACAGGAGCAACGCCGCCGATTTAGCAACCCCGGCGCCGGATATCCGATGACCTATTGGATGGAATTCAAGCCCGCCTACGGAATGCATTGGGGATTTGTTAAGCCGTATCCTAGCACAATGGGTTGCGTGCGCATGCCATTGAAGTCGGCAAAGAAGGTCTTCCATATGGTTCACGTTGGCACCCCGCTGCATATCGCCGCCACCCAGCCCTGGGATTCCAGCGAGGGAAAAGATCTGCCGACATTGGATGATGGTCCGCTACCGAATCCTCCGATGTCCTACTTGATGAGTGCCCAGGTTTTTACCGATGCGAAGCTTGGAAAGCTTTGGAAATTCTAGGCGCTGGGAATTTGCCTCATGGCAATTCGATTCCGCCTACATTCAGCGGGATGATGCTGTCTAGGTTATGAATTAAAAACTCCTCAGCGCCGGCCCCATTGCCTTGGATCAAGCGCAAGGTGGATGACGCCAAACTATAGTCCATGAGCACGCGGGTGATGTCGGTACGATTACTAACACAAACAACAGGGAGCCCGTCCTCAGTCATAAGAAATGTTCCTTGAGGGCCGTATGTCGCCGACAAGGCGATTTCTCCATTTTCTCCAGTAAGGGGGTTTTCTTTGAGTCGGACGCGAAGCAACTTGTTCGCTGATAGGGGGGCGTCTTCTACGATGTTTCCATTGAAAAAACCGAATGCTGGTGCCTTTTGAATGACGCGCTCCCAAA
>CALAPX010000310.1 GCA_937888355.1 uncultured Spartobacteria bacterium | reverse complement strand
CCGAAGACCGCAGTGACCGCGAAATCGACAAGGTCTGGCTCGGCATCACTGGAAGCCATATTAAAGGGTTCAACCACCGCAATTCCGCAATACTCCCAGCAGAGGCGGAAATCACTGATGCTGAAATCGAAGAGGTTGAGTGTAAGGAGCAGGATTTGGGTATCCCTAAGGAAAACCACATGCTCCATTCGATCATTCAGCGCTACTATGTCGATGGGCAGGCGGGGGTCATCGACCCACGCGGGATGCTTGGATCAAGACTGGAGGCTGATTTCCACATCATCCACGGCATTGCAAACCGCATCCAAAACGCCATTCGTTGCGTGAAGGAATTCGAGATCGAAGTGGCTGATGTGGTCGTGAACTCCGTGGCCTCTGCCCAAGTTGTTCTCAACGATCATCAAAAACGCGCTGGAGCTCTCGTCGTGGACATCGGAGGTGGCACCACCGATTTTTTGATCTACCAAGACGGTGCGATCCGCCACAGCGGCGTCATCGCCATCGGTGGAGACCACATCACCAACGACCTTTGTATCGGACTGCGCATTCCGATCGCCCGTGCTGAAAAATTGAAAATCGAGGAGGGCTCGACTGAAATCGACACAATCAAAGCAAATGACCGGATCACCTTAAAAAACGACACCGGATTTTCAGGCAAGGAAGTTGACCGCCGCACACTCAATTTAATCATTCATGCCAGATTGCACGAACTGCTCACAATCCTGCGCAAGCATGTTCAAGAAGTAGTTCCAGAGCATCTGCTTGGCGCGGGAATCCTGCTCACAGGGGGGTGCAGCCAAACAAAAGGAATCCGTGAGCTGGCCGAGTCTGTTTTCCAAGGAACCCCGGTCAATCTTGCTCATGCGCAATCGGTTTCCGGCCCCGCATCGGCATTCGAAAACCCCCAACTCTCCACCTGTATCGGCCTGACCCGATATGCACAGATTGTTCACTCCCAATTACAACAGACTTCGCTATTCGACTCATTTTTCAAGCAACTCGGAAGCAAGCTTAAAATTGTATGATCACGTATCCCCGCTGGCTTGAAAATACAGCAGACGCACCCCGCCTCCGCTTGATCGGGATCGGAAACGCCGGGGTGCACATTGCAGACAGAATCACCCGCCACACCTCATTCCAACTTGAAACGTTCGCACTCAACTCCGACAAGCAGTCACTAAACTTATCGTCTGCTGGCACCCGGATCGCACTAGGCCCGATGACAACACACGGCCTAGGAGCAGGCGGTGATTCGGAAACTGGGCTTGAGGCAGCGAAGGAATCACTCAAGGACATTCTCACCGCGATCGATGGCGCTGACATCCTCATGATTTGTGCAGGCCTTGGCGGAGGAACCGGAGGCCCAACCGCTGCCTTGGTTGCCAAACTCGGAAAAGAACGCGGGGCACTTCCCGTGGCAATTATTACTTCTCCATTTCGCTTTGAAGGGCGACGGCGAGCGGCACAAGCGGCTGAGGCTCT
>CALAPX010000309.1 GCA_937888355.1 uncultured Spartobacteria bacterium | reverse complement strand
GGCTCAGACCGCGTGAAGAAAATCGCCACGATGACGGCCTTCAATTGCCCGCACCATTTTTCCTTACTCTTGAAGCGTTATCTCGGCATTTCGCCGACCGCGTCCTGGAACTAGGGCGCATCGAGCACAGCACTCAGAGGTTCTTTATTCACCGGATCAAGCGCCTCTCCAAAAAAATCCCTCCCCACCGTCCCCACCCTCCCCACCCCCGGATCGTTACAACACCCCTACACAAGCTGTTGACAATTTGGTCAATTGGACTAATTTTTTTGCCGTGCAAGCGAGCGTTCACGAAGTCAAAGCCAACCTCTCCCGCTTTCTCGAGGCTGTGGAGGCAGGCACGGAGGTCGTCATTTCACGCCACAAAAAAGCCGTGGCCAAAATCATCCCTCTCACCCGCAAGGGCGGCTCCCGCATCGGCACACTCGCCGGCCGGAAGTTCAAGATGGGGGCGGGATTCGACAACCCAGCCGAAAACTCCGCCCTCGCCGACGACTTCGGAATTCCCCGTCGATGAAACCCACCACCGTCCGTGGCTGGTTGCTCGACACCCACGCGCTCCTTTGGATGCTCTACGGCGACAGGCGACTCAAAACATCCGCGCGCCGCATCATCGATGACGACCTGCCCATTCACTACTCCACGGCAAGTTTCTGGGAGATCGCCATCAAACGTTCCGCCAAAGGCTTCGACTTCGAAATCGAGGACGATTGGGACATCCTCCTCCCGCGCGAACTCCAGCGCCTTGGCATTGTTCGAATCGACCTCGAACCCACGGACTGCCGCGCTATGGAAGCCTTGGAGTTCCATCACCGCGACCCGTTCGACCGACTCCTCATCGCCCAAGCCATCCAAAGACGCATAGGCATCATCACTAAAGACCCCGCCTTCGACCCCTATCCCGTCGCCTGCACTTGGTAGAAAGCTTCCGCCCCCTTTCGACAAGCCTCCCCCCTACACAGAAGCCGAAATTTGAATCACCAAAAACGCAGAAGCCCGAGCTGGAATAACCACTGATTCACCGAAATTGCGGAGGGATCCTCTTCGACCACCTCTGGCATGACACAGCCCTCCCGCACCATCACCTGATGCCAGCCATCTCCCACAAGGTGGCGTTGGCTATTCTCGCAGAGTCACATTAAATACACGGGTTTTGCAAACTCCCTTGGTATCGTTGCTGAGCTCGCACGCGTCGAATCAACGCAACCAGAAGTGTTAACTCACAAGCGGAATTGTAAATTTTTATTCCTTTCACTTTTTGCATCTCTCGCAAATGCTTGAATGGTGAACGAGCCCTCTCCTTTTCTTCCATTTATTGAAGGAATCCGAAACGGGTTGCGGGAAGCGCAAGGAATTTCTGTCGAGAAATCCAAGGCCCAACATGCCACAGGCCCAGCCGTACTCTTGTTTTCGCCGCATCCCGACGATGAGTGCATTATCGGGCTTCTCCCGCTCCGCCTGATGCGTGAGTGCGGATACCGGGTCATCAATATCCCCGTGACATTTGGCAGCGATCGATCCAGACGCCCGGCACGCAAACTCGAATTGGAAGCCGCTTGCGATTGGCTGGGTTGGGAAGTGCAGTGCGGCAACTCTTCGCTTGATCCGCTAGCGTCCTCCGAAATCGCTTATGTCCTCGCACAAACGCGCCCGGCGGCGATCTTTCTGCCGCATGACAAGGATTGGAACTCGACCCACCTCGAAGTCCACCGCCGGGTCATGGAGGCTCTCGGATCCATGGATGATGGATTCTCATGCCGCGTGATTGAAACCGAATTCTGGGGGGCTATGGATGATCCGAATCTGATTGTGGAAGCCGACTCCGTGCTGCTCGCCGATCTTGTGGCAGCCACTTCGCTGCACACCGGGGAGGTGGCCCGCAATCCCTACCACCTGCACCTGCCTGCATGGATGCAGGACAATGTGAGACGCGGTGCCGAGCGGATCGGCGGCCAAGGGGGTACCGCTCCTGCGTTTGATTTTGCGACGCTGTACAGGGCGCGTTCGTGGCACAACGGTCGTCTCGCCTCCTTCTTAACTCAAGGCACTCTCCTGCCAATCGGAGAAAGCCCTGCCCAACTCCTCTGATATGGAAGTCGTCATCAAACAAGCAAGCGAGGATGCCTGCATCGCCGGGGCACGGATCGTGGCCCGCCTGGTGCGTGAAAAACCAACCGCTGTCCTCGGTCTTGCCACCGGGGGCACCCCCCTGCCCCTCTACTGCGAACTCATCCGCATGCACCGCGACGAGGGGCTCGACTTCTCACGCACAACCACATTCAACCTCGACGAGTATCTCGGTCTGGAGCCAACCCACCCCCAATCCTACCACCACTTCATGCGGGAGAATCTCTTTGATGCGATCAACATCCCCGTTGAAAACAGGCATATCCCGGATGGCATGACATCCGATGTTCCCGGCTTCTGCCGTGATTATGAACGACGGATCCGTGATGCCGGCGGCATCGATCTCCAAATCCTTGGGATCGGCTCGGATGGCCACATCGGCTTCAATGAGCCGGTCTCCTCTTTTGCGTCTCGCACGCGGATCAAAACGCTGGCGAAGGAAACGCTCCAAGACAATGCCCGATTCTTCGATGGTGATCCCGACAAGGTGCCACGCCACTGCATCACCATGGGGATCGGAACAATCATGGACGCACGGCGCGTTCTCTTGCTTGCATTTGGCGAGTCAAAATCACGCGCTGTTGCCGGCATGACAGAAGGCCCAGTGGCCTCGGTCCTCCCCGCCTCAATCCTGCAGCACCACCCGGACGCCAAGATCCTGCTGGACAATGCAGCGGCATCCGAGCTCAAGCGGGCCGACTACTACCGCTGGGTATACGAAAACAAACCGGACTGGCAACGCGATGCTTGATTGCGCCCCTGCCTCAGGAACCGCATCACCGCTGAGCGACAACAGGACTATTTGTTTAGGGGACGCAGGCGGATATTCCGGCAGGCAACCGGCCCGTGATCGCCTTGGATTCTAAGCGTTCCTGTTGGCCTCTCCCGCATTCCGCAGATGGTTTTTTGTGGGACTTCGACGTTTTCTTGAACCGTTTTCCCGTTGAGCACGACTTTTTCGAAAACAGCATTGGCTATCTTTTTTCCAGCCGCGTCATACCGCGGGGCGCGGTAAATCACATCGAGTGTCTGCCACTCTCCGGGAGGCAGTGAGGCGTTCACTTTGGGGTTGGAGCCATCCACCCGTGCCTTGTTCACCAACCCAGGGTAGATACCGCCGCAGGCGTTTCCTTCGTAGGACGGTTCCTTGCCGTAGCTGTCGTAAATTTGAATCTCATGGCTTCCGCAAAAATAGAGGCCGGAATTCGAGTCTTTCGGCACAAGGAATTCCACGTGGGCCTCAAGATCGCTGAAGTTCTCTTTCGAGAGCATGTACGCGGCTTTCCCGTGGGCAACAAGAATGCCTGTCCCGGGCGTTGTGATTAGCTTTTCAGGGGCCGAGGGATCCATCTGCACGCCACCGACCTCGCTCCAGCCATTTGCTTGTTGCCACCCGCTCAGGGCGGCCGTTGGGGAATCCTGCCCTTCAGCACGCCCGCTCAAGGCGGCAATCGCCAACAACAAAAGAAGCGCTCTCATGTCTGAGCGCTCCAATCACGTGGTGCGGGCCGTCCCAACATCGCATTCGCAGATGCGTCGTCAAAGCGCTCGGTCTCGAGATCCCAACGCAATTTCCGCCCCACGTTGATGGCAATGATGCCCATGTGAAGCATCGTCGACATGTGGTGGAGGTCGATAGCCGGGTACGTTGTCTTCTTGCGGGATGTCACACAGTCCAGGAAATTGCGGTGCTCGGATGGCGGCAATGGCCAATGCTTGGAGGTTTCCGGCGTGTAGCGTTGGCGAAGGATTTGTGGATCACTAGCCTCGATGCCGCCATCAAATGACATCCGCTGGATCCAACCGGCATCCCCCTCGAATCGAAGTGAGCAACATTTGGGGTCCCAGCCCGGCCGCCCTGCGCTTTTGACCGTCATCTCAACATCGTTCGCGTAGCGGTACGTCAGATCAAATGTCGATGGGACATCCGACTCGCAATCCACTGGAATGTGCCCGGTGCCTTCAACGGCCACCGGGCAGACACCTGGGGCATTGACGCCGAGTTGCGCGGTATCGGCGAGGTGCGTTCCGATATCCAAGAGCGCCCCCTTCGAGTAATCCGAGATATACCGCCAGTGCCACATGTGGGTGCGTCGCGGGGTGTACTCATGGTAGGCCGCCGGCCCCAACCAGAGATTCCAATCCAGATCCTCCGGCGGCGCGCACGGCGCCTCTTTCGGGTGGGCGTGCCCTTGGGGGAGGGTCACCTCGACACGCCGCAATGTTCCGACAGCGCCGTTTTTCACCCATTCGACCATTTTGTGAAAATGCACCAACGAGCGGTCCTCGATGCCAGCTTGGAAGACGGCATTGTGTTTCGCGACAGCTGCCACCAAGTCACGGCCTTCGTCGATGCACAGGGTGGGCTTTTCGCAAAACACATCCTTGCCCGCCTCCAGCGCCATCAGGCACATGGGCACATGCCAGTGGTCGGGGGTGGAAATGACCACTGCATCGATCGAGGGGTCTTCAAGAAGCCGTCGGAAATCGCCATACACCTTGCACCCGCGGGTTCCTTGGCGCTCATCAACCAAGCGCGCCGCTTTTTCGGCACGGCTCCGATACGCATCGCAAACCGCCACCACCCTGGCGTCGGGCTCATTCAAAAACAACTTGAGGTTGTAATTCATTCCCTGTGCCCCGAGACCGATAAAGCCGAGCGAAATTTGCTTCGAGGGGGCCGCCTGTCCCAAAACGCGTGAGGGAATGATCGCGGGCATGCCAAGGACAGCCCCACCGACCATTTTGAGAAACGTGCGCCGTGAGGGATGAGGGGGGTGATTCATCCGAAGGGGAATACACTTATCTCCCAATGCTCGCAATCAGAGTTCCTTCTGTTACTTTTTATATAACTACTATTAAGCATCTTTCAAGTCGTACATTTGCGCTACTTGTATGATGTAAACGAACCAATATACCAATTATGGCCCACCAAGGATGTCCAGCGGGATGCCGATTTTGTCCACAATTTTGACCAACTGATGATAGCCGCGAAAAGGGTACAAATGCTAAGATTTCTGGTTCGTTACCGCTGAACTCCCTCTATTTCCCCGGAATTAAGTTCGTTTTTTGCCAACAACCCATGATGAAAATACAACATTTAGTTTACTTTCTTACAGCATCTTGCGCTGTTTTTTTCCAATCACAACCAACTCAACTCCAAGCCGCGCCGCCGACCCCGCCGGAGGTCTGGGCGAGCTACGACCCTGACGCCGGCGATTTCAACGAAGAGATCATTTCAGAGGAAACCACGAACGGGGTTTATCGCCGTGATTCCTACATCAACGCC
>CALAPX010000308.1 GCA_937888355.1 uncultured Spartobacteria bacterium | reverse complement strand
CTTCTGGCTGTTCTTCTGCTCGCCATTTGTGGTGCCGCAGACGAATATCGCCAACAATTCACTCCCTCCCGATCCGGCATGGACCCTCTCGACTGGAGCGCTGATATCGCGGGAGCACTCGCTGGCGCTGTGATTCTCACCCGCATGAAATCACTCTATGGGTTGCCAGTGCCAAAACCGCAAAAATAATATACTCCCGCCATGCCCGAGATGAACGAGACAGCCGCTCCGGATCGTATCCGCGAACTTCGCGCCCAGATAGAGCGCCACAATGACCTTTACTACCACCAAGCCGCTCCGGAGATTTCCGACCGGGAATTCGATGCACTTCTGCGCGAACTCCAAGACTTGGAGAGCGCACACCCTGACCTTGCCATTCCTGATTCGCCCACACTCCATGTGGGAGGGAGGCCTCTCGAGGAGTTCTTGCCCGCGAAGCATCTTGCGCCCATGCAAAGCCTCGATAATACCTACTCAGCGGACGAACTCCGCGAGTTTATCATCCGTCTACGAAAGCTCGCGGAGGACCGTCCGCTCCATTTCACCATCGAACCAAAGGTGGATGGTGTTGCGATCTCTATTCTCTACGAGCACGGCCGGCTCGTCCGCGCCGCCACTCGCGGTGATGGAACCACTGGCGATGACGTCACCCAAAACGTTCGAACTATTTCCAACGTCCCTCACCGATTGAGCGGTCGACCACCAGCAAAAATCGAGGTGCGCGGCGAAATTTACCTTCCGAAATCCGTTTTTGCCTCGCTCAATACAGAACGAGATGAAGAGGGACTTCCTCCCTTTGCCAACCCCCGCAATGCTGCGGCGGGTTCGATCAAGCAACTCGATCCCGCCATCACCGCCTCGCGCAAACTGGCAGCAGTCTTCTATGGCACAGGCTTCTGGGAGGGAGAGCACCCTGTTACGGGTCGAACCCTTCTCGCCTCCCTGGAAAAGTGGGGACTCCCTGTCCCTGAAAAAATTCTCGAGGCCTCAGACACGGACGGTGTCGTCACGGCAGTTGAAAGTCTCGGCTCCATACGGCATAACTTTGTTTACGAGACGGATGGTGCCGTAATCAAACTCGACAACATTGCTCTCCGCCGCGAATTCGGATCCACAGCTAAAGCTCCCCGCTGGGCCATCGCTTACAAGTACGAGCCTGAACGGGCCGAGACCCGCCTCCTCGATATCACTGTTCAGGTAGGCCGCACAGGCACTCTCACACCCGTCGCCGAACTCTCCCCTGTTTTCGTCTCCGGAAGCACCATTTCCCGTGCCACCCTTCACAATGAGGAGGAGATCCAACGCAAGGATATCCGTATTGGTGATACAGTCCTCGTGGAAAAGGCAGGCGAGGTCATCCCTGCGGTCGTGGAGGTTAAAAAAGCCTGTCGCACCGGCGAAGAACGCCTTTTCCAAATGCCGACAAATTGTCCATCCTGCATGGGCTCCTTGCACAAAGATGGCGTGGCATGGAAATGCAACAACCCCTCCTGCCCGGCTCAGGTTCGCCGCCGCATTGAGTATTTCGCCTCAAAGCAGGCCATGGATATCGAGGGACTCGGCGAGGCTCTCGTGAACCAACTCGTCGATGCCTCCCTCCTGGCCAATATCGCCGATATCTACGCCCTAGAAAAAGCCCCTCTTCTTGCGCTGGAGCGCATGGGAGAAAAAAGCGCATCGAACCTCATTGCCGCCATCGATGAAAGCCGCTCACGTCCTCTCTGGAGGCTTCTAAACGGCCTGGGAATTCCCCATGTTGGCGTTACTTCGGCCCGCGACCTCGCCTCACACTTCCACACGATCGACGCTCTCAAAGCAGCTGATGTCCCAACCCTTCTGTCCATCCACAGCATTGGAGCTATCATGGCGGAAGCAATTCACACCTGGTTTCAATCCGCCGACAATATTGCACTTCTCGACGCCCTTCGATCTGCAGGACTAAACCTTGGAGAACTCGATGAAGCCGCTCCGCCGACCGACACCCGCCTCGCCGGAACAAATTGGGTCCTCACCGGAACCCTCTCAATCTCCCGCGAGGAGGCCAGTGACATCATCCGTCGTCACGGAGGCAAAATCACCGGCAGCGTTAGCAAAAAGACCACCCACCTTCTCGCCGGCGAGGACGCCGGTTCCAAGCTCGCCAAGGCTAGTGCCCTCGGCATCCCCGTCATGAACGAAACGGCATTCCGCGAAATCACAGCACAGGAGTGAAGTCTTACCCCCCTCTACCCGTTCCCCGGCTTGATCCGCAATTCCGGCTGTGAGATTCCATGCCCCATGGCCAGTTGCCTGGCGAGGCTCCTGATAGCAGTCCTCCCCCTGCGGGCATTAGCCATGATTGTTTCTGTGGCCCCGCCTCCAGCGATTTCAAGAATCATGGCTCCTTGGAATTCGATTTGCATTAATTCGCCAAGAAATGATCGCCAATCAATCCGCCCATCCCCTGGAGGCATATGCTCATCGAATTGTCCTGAATTGTCATGGACATGAAGCATGCGAAGATACGGACCAAGTTTATAAACAAGATTGTAGAGATCCCCCGCCAGAAAGGCATGCCCGGTATCGAGACAGGCTCCGACTTGGGTGGTTTCAAGCGCGGAGAGAATCCATACGATATCATTTGAGTTACCAAAAAGAAGATGCGGCAACTTGTTTTCAAGAACACAGCGGATTCCCAATTCCCCGCACCGGGTTGCTACCTGATTTAAGACTGACACAACATTTTCAATCCGGATAAGACGTTCTTCTCGAGAAGGGATATCGGCGTTTTCAGGTCCCGGGTGGATCACAAAATAGTGAACCCCAAGCATGGCGGCGGCCTCCACAGCCACGAGAATTTCCTTCAGCGCCTCCGCCCGGCGCTCCTCATCCGGTGAGGAAATATCTATCTCTGGCGCGAATGGGGCGTGAAAGGAATACGCCTCCATCCCCATCTCTCTAATCCGGCCGGCAGCCATTCGCACGGCATCCTTGTTTTTATAATCCAAATGCGCCGGAGAGAACACGACCTCGATCATGCTGAACCCGCTTGAGCGGATAGGCTCCAGACAATCCAAAAGGCTGGTGCGGTAGAAACAACCGGTAGAAAGCCCGATAGGCCAGTTTGTCATCATGCGTTTCCTCCATGTTTCAACTCTTCCATGTTCGCCAAGGGAGTGGATATTCCAGCCCTATCTCTCAGAATCAGAGCATCAACATCCTTGGCAATACTCACCTTCCTTCCAGCGAAAATCCTTACATAAAAATCCGCCCGCATCGCCGGCGAATAACCGCTCCATTGATTTCCCCAACTGTAATCGCGCTCGAACTTCGATCGTACCAGCACGGCGATATGGCGTGGATGCCATCCCCTATCGAGCAAGGCCTCAGTCACCGCACGCATTCCAATAGGGCGCAGCAAGAGGTCATTGGGAAACATCAACGCATTCCTTGCCTCTTCAGGCAACTCATCGAGGCAAAGCCGATCATATGTCTCGGGCCAATTTTCAGGACTATCGTGCGACTCGGAATAAAAGTCGCGGTGGAACTCCCTAAGCTCACTGCATTCGTAGGAATTGAGTAGCGAGTCGCTCCCGCAGGTGTGGTCTGGAATTGCCGTTGATCGTTGCTTTGCCAACCCTGCGGCCAATTTCGGATCACGCATCACACGGACCGCCCTCCTGGTGTCCATTCCATCGAGCGGCACAAAAATAATTGGCCCGATCCTGCCCATGTTCGCCCGGCCCATCGCATAGATTTGATGCCATGGCTTCAAGTAAGCCCCGAATGGCACTCGAACTGTTCGCATTTGTAATGGATCCCCATATTCCGATAGATCGATCGAAATCATTTCACGGCCACGCTCAGAGGGAGACACCTCGACCGCTGTCAACTCCACTGGAATCGAGCAATACGGAGCAGCGAGCCCTGCGGCCAACCTTCCCACATATTCCATCAACAAACCCAAACCGGAAAACGCCTTGCCTAGCCCCCTCAACTCCGAACCGCACGGCACCAGTTGATCACATCCATTCGAGGCGGGTTCCCCAAGCGCGCGAAGACGCTCAAAGGTTTCAGAATCCCTCCGGATACTCCAAGCAAAGTGGTGCCCCCTGCCACTCAACACATGAAGGGGACGGATTCCATGCATTGAAAGAATAATGCGGATGGCATCGGCCACCGGTTCCTGCAAGGCAAAGGCACGCTCTGGATCCAAATATGCTTCTGCAGCAAAATCGAAATTCACATACTCGATATCCAGATGAGCAATGAGCACATGCCTGTCCCATAGAGAGCGACAGATGTCCTGCCCGCTATCTAGCTTTGCGAACAGATCCAATGGATCCACGGGGCGCCGCTCGGCGCTTGAGGCATCATCCGCCGTAATGTATTCGCAAGTTGCCGTTTCGGGGGAGATTCCGCCCAGGAACTCAAGAATCCGCGCCCGCACGGCAGGCTGACGGTAATAGGAACTGAAGGTTTTTTGGATTTCCTCCATCACGATGAAGTCCGATTTGCAAATCGCGCGCGCCTTGCGGCGCGCGCGACATGGCACCCCTCCTCTTAGGACACTGGGATTTCCAGTATCTTGGGCTTTGCTTCCTCCGTTTTCGGAAGATGCACTTTTAGCAATCCGTCCTTGAATTCCGCCTTGAGGTCGCCTTTTTTGGTCCCCTCAGGCAGGGCGAATGATCGCTCGAACGAGCCATAACTTCGCTCGATACGGTGGAATCGCCTGCCCGACTCCTCCTTCTCGAGCTTCCTCTCGCCGGAGATACGCAGAGACCCGTTCTGGATCTCTACTTTCACATCCTCCTTCTTCACCTCCGGCAACTCGGCCTTGATGGTGTATTCCTTATCGCTTTCTTCGACATCCACGAGTGGCGTCCACTCGCTCATGCCTATGGGCTCGTCAATTCCCGATGGCAAAAGCGGCCTTGCAAGCAAGTTGCTCATCCGGTTTTGCATGGCTTCGAATTCCCTAAAGGGATTCCATCTAATTAGTGTGTTCATTGTTTGTTGGATTATCCGGGTGTTTTTATTTCTGCGGGCACGACACCGGCATCGCTACTCCGCAGTTGCTTTCAGGGCGCTCAAAGGCACCCCGTCCACACCGGCACCAAAGCCTCAAACCCAGCATCCCTCCATGGGGTGATTCCCCTCCAGGTTCCCTCCCTTCGCATTTGACGGCCCAAAAAGGGGACTCCTAGGACGTCTCATCCAAGACGATCTTTACTCTTCAACTCTACCTGCGCTCACCTCTTGCCACCCACGATAAATGCTGGAAAAACCAACAGAATGTGGGCGAATCACAAAAACGAGGCTAGTTATTGCTTCCTTTTGCAAGCGCCTTGTTTATGTATTCGCATTCGATGCTGACTGATCTGGCCCTAACCACTACTTACCTCCCCGTCTCAGCTTGCATCCTTGTCAAAAA
>CALAPX010000307.1 GCA_937888355.1 uncultured Spartobacteria bacterium | reverse complement strand
CTTTGTCTTAGCAAGAATCTCAAAGGCGATGGTCAGAAGAGCATCCCCGGCAAGCACGGCAATTCCTTCGCCGAATACTTTGTGTGAGGTTGGGCGGCCTCGGCGAAGATCGTCATCATCCATGCAGGGAAGATCATCATGAATGAGAGAGTAGGTATGAATGCACTCGACAGAACATGCTGGAAGTAACGCATGCTCAGGGTTTCCCCCGCAGGCTTCTGCGGCTGCCAGTGTGAGCACGGGGCGCAAACGCTTGCCACCTGAAAAAACACTGTAGCGCATGGCGCGATGAAGAGCGGCAGGCCTAATTTTCTCAGAAGGTAGCCAACGATCCAGCGAACGATCGACCTTTTTGCGGATCGATTCGATGCGGTTTTTGACGTTCATGGACAAGAAAAAGATCTTCGTGTTATCGATCACTCAGTGATCGCACAACCTTCAACTTTAATGGGGAACTTAAAACTCCCATCCCATCGCAAGCCGGTTCATGATCTGTAATTCATGCAGCCGTTAAAAATTGCCGTCCTTGGTTCCGGAAAGGGATCCAACTTCCGCTCGATTCTCAATGCGATTCTTTCTGGACAGCTGAAAGCCAGGCCGGTGCTTGCCGTATCGGATGTCCAAGGCGCGGGGATTCTCACGCTCGCTGAAAATCTCGGTGTCCCAACGGCTGAGGTCAAGGAGAGCAAGTTTCGTACAAGGCTCTCCGAGGAAGTCGAATGTGGGCTGGTGTCCACTCTTCGCGCCTCTGGAGCTGAATTAGTAGTGCTCGCCGGATATATGCGCGTAGTAAAGAAGCCCCTTCTTGATGCCTTTCCCCGGAGGATCATCAATATCCACCCCTCGCTTCTCCCGGCGTTCCCAGGCTTGGAAGCTTGGCGGCAAGCCATCGAGGCGGGTGTGACAACCACAGGATGCACGGTTCACTTTGTGGATTCAGGCATAGACTCTGGACAAATCATTGCCCAATCGGAAGTGCCGGTTCTTCCTGGCGATACGCCGGCCACGCTCCATGCTAGAATCCAGGAAGCTGAACACCGAATTTACCCTGATGTCATCAAGCGGTTTGCTGCACGCGAGATCCCTTGAGGGGGACAAGCCGCTCGCATGAATGGGCTTGCAATCCGGAGCGCAGAGGAAGAACTTTTTCAAGTCATCAACCCCCTATGAAAAAAGAATCCAAATTCGAGTTGTGCAGCGCATTTCTTCGTTCCTCATCATTCTGGCATGATGAAAACCCGCCGGAAAGTGTGGAAGGTCCAGTGATCACCATCTCACAAGCAGCTGGAGCGCGGGGCAATCCAATCGCGGACGCGCTTGTAAGCGAATTGCAGGGCAACCGGAAGATCCCAAAATTTAGGGATTGGACGATTTTTAATCAAACCCTCGTTAATCGTGTCATTGAGGAAAACAATCTGCCCACCTCAAGCATCGAATTCCTCGCAGAGGACAAGCGGGGGAGGATCGCCGATTATATCGGCGAGGCCCTAGGGCTTCACAAGGGCGCTTATACTGGCGTGGTAAAAACAGCCGAAACAATTCTCCGCATCGCCCAGTCAGGAAATGCTGTTATCGTCGGCCGCGGCGCCAATTTTATCACCAAAAAAATCGACTTGGCAGTCCACATCCGCTTAGTGGGCTCGCTGGATATTCGGATTAAAAGTTTCGCAAAGATATACGGAGTCTCGCCGTCTGAGGCAGGGCAGGAAGTAGCGCGGCGGGACCGTGCGCGGCGGGATTATATTCAAGAAAATTTCCTTGAGGATGTCCATGACCCCCGTCACTACGATCTTATCATCAATACTGATAACTTCAGTGACGCTGCTGCGGCTCACTTGATCATTTCCGCCCTTGAAGAAAAAGCCAGCCCATGGAAAGCATCACACGACGGAGCATCCATGCGCCTCTAAGTCGATCGCGGATTTCGCTATAAGCGTGCCTTGCGCAAGGCGTGGACAGAGCTTAAAACCACCGCTCGATGTCACGTTTCCGTCTTTATGATCTAAACCCTGAGCAGCAGCGTGCAGCCACTCATGAAAATGGGCCATTACTGATTCTTGCTGGTGCCGGCACCGGCAAGACGCGCACGATTGTGGCTCGAATCACTTGGTTGGTCTCAACTGGCACGGCGGCTTCGAAGATTCTAGCGGTGACATTCACCAACAAGGCCGCACGAGAAATGAAGGAACGTATTGCGGGAATGCTCACCGAGGAGCAAGCCGATGATATCACCGCCTCGACTTTTCATGCTCTCTGCGTGCGCATTCTCCGAGGCGATGCTGATAAGCTGGGATACAAAAATAATTTCACCATCTTCGATGAGGGAGATCAGATGGGGCTTATAAAAAAAGTCATCAACCGCGTAACCGCGAAGGACGAGAAAATTGATCCATCCTTAGCAAAGAATCTCATCAGCAAAGCAAAGAATAATGGATGGGCCGCGCCGGAAAATGAAGACACGATCATTGGGGCAGTCTACGCCCGCTACAATCGCGAACTCCGCGCGCTCAATGCCATGGATTTCGATGATTTGCTCACGCATGCTGTGCGGTTATTGAACGACCATCCCGAGGTGCGCGACAAGTGGCGTGCACGGTTTTCCCATATGCATGTCGACGAGTTTCAAGACACAAACCGGCTCCAACTCGATCTTGTGGGACTGCTTGCCTCTGGCGAGCCCCCAAATATCTGTGTTGTAGGTGACGACGACCAGAGCATCTACGGGTGGCGTGGCGCAGAAGTTTCAAACATACTTGAGTTCGAAAAACATTTCCCCAATCCAGAAGTCATCCGCCTTGAGCAGAATTACCGGAGTACAACGGCGATTCTCTCCGCTGCCAATCGCCTAATCAAAAATAACCCTAGGCGCCGCGCTAAGAGTCTTTGGAGTTCAATGCAGGGGGGCGATCCGGTTCATGTGGTCAATGTGCCCGATGACAAATCCGAAGCGGAATTCGTAGTGGGCGAGGTGGGAGCGATTCGCAATGCCCAGCGCGTGCCTTGGGAGCAGTTCGCAGTAATCTACCGCATGAACGCCCAGTCGCGACTCATGGAGGAAAATCTGCGGCGGATGCGGATTCCCTATAGGCTCATTGGAGGGAAAAGTTTCTTCGACCGCCGCGAGGTGAAAGACATCCTCGCCACCATCACCACGCTTGTGAATCCGCAAGATGATATTTCACTCCTGCGAATTATCAATACACCGCCGCGAGGTATAGGTGCCACGACGGTTGAAATAGCACTTGAGCACAGCGCAAAGGAGCGGCGTAGTCTGTTTGACACGTTGACCGACCCCTCATTCGAAGTGCAGGTCTCAAGAAAAACAGCAGGAGCCATCCGGGATTTCTCAGAGAACCTTGCTGCCATGAGAATTCATCTCATGACGCCCGGCGTTGATGCTGCAGCACTAGTATCGAGCTATCTCGCGGACTGCGGGTATTTCGATGATTTGAAACGTTCATGCAAAACGCCCGAGGAAGCGCTGAACAGAGAAGGCGGAGCCAAGGAGATCCTCAACGCCCTTGCTACTCACCAAGCAAGAAATCGCGGATCAGTGCAGGATTTTCTTGATGAATTATCGCTCAACCGCGAGCGCCAAGAAGACAAGAAAGATGAGGGTGCAGGACTGACATTAATCACGCTCCATGCCGCGAAAGGGTTAGAGTTTCCGCATGTTTTTCTAATCGGGGCGGAGGACGGTCTTCTTCCCCATGAGAGGTCAAAATCGGAGGGAACAGTCGATGAGGAGCGTAGGCTATTCTATGTCGGGATCACCCGCGCAATGAAATCGCTCACGGTGACGCACTGCCGAAACCGTATGAAATTTGGTTCCGCCATGCATTGTCGGCCAAGTCCATTTCTCAAGGAGATCGAAGGAGAGGGCGTTCATGCTGAAAGCTACGAGGATATAATGGCTCGCCCGCTGGATGAGGAGGATATCGGACTGTCCTTTGCAAGCATTCGCGCAAGCCTTGAGTGTTAAGCCAACTGGATTTGGCTTGCGTTTAGGCCGTGCCACAAGGAATTTTGCAGTAGATTGGAGGGGTGGCAGAGTGGTCGATCGCGCCGGTCTTGAAAACCGGAGGACTGAAAGGTCCCGTGGGTTCGAATCCCACCCCCTCCGCCACCAATCCGCGAAGTGGATTGTAAATAGGGAAACGAGGGCATGAACGCAGTTCGAGCGTCCCGCTAAAGTTTGTGCCCCATCTTTGTTTTTTTGGTTTCGAGGTAGCGGGCGTTGTGCGGGTTGGATTTGGATCGGATGGGGACCTGTTCGACGATTTGGATGTCATAGGCCTCAAGGCCGACGACTTTGCGGGGGTTGTTGGTAAGGAGTCGGATTTTGTGAACGCCGAGGTCGGCGAGGATTTGGGCACCAAGCCCGTAATCGCGGAGGTCCATGGGGAATCCGAGGCGAAGGTTGGCTTCCACGGTATCGAGTCCGTCCTCTTGGAGTTTGTAGGCGCGGATTTTCGGACCGAGGCCGATGCCGCGTCCTTCTTGGCGCATATAGAGGAGGATGCCATTTCCTTCTTTCTGGATGCGTTGCATGGCTTGGTGGAGCTGCGAGCCGCAATCGCAGCGGCGGGATCCGAAGACGTCGCCGGTGAGGCATTCGCTATGGACACGAACGAGGGTGGGCTTGGAAGCCGAGATCTTTCCCTTCACGAGGGCGATGTGGTGCATGTCGTCGACGAGGGAGCGATAGAGGTGGAGGTCGAAATCACCAAAGTCGGTGGGCATGAGGATGGTCTCCTCGCGTTCGACAAGGCGTTCACTCTTGCGGCGGTGGGCGATGAGATCCTGGATCGAGCACATCTTGAGACCGTGTTTGTTCTTGAATTTGATCAAATCCGTCAGGCGGGCCATGGAGCCATCCTCTTTCATAATCTCGCAGATAACGCCAGAGGGATCGAGCCCAGCAAGGCGGGCTAGGTCGATGGCCGCCTCTGTATGGCCAGCGCGGCGCAGCACGCCTCCATCCTTGGCCTGTAGGGGAAAAACATGGCCAGGCTGGACGAGGTCGCTGGGGTGGGCCTCTGGATTTGCAAGGACGCGGATCGTGGTGGAGCGGTCTTTCACGCTAATGCCTGTGCTGGTGCCAACAGTAGCATCCACGGAGACTGTGAAATCAGTTTTAAAAAGCTCTCTGTTTTGCGCCACCATGCGTTGCAGTCCTAAGCGGGCGGCTCGTTCCGCGGTAATTGGGGCGCAGACCAGCCCGCGTCCGAATTTGACCATGAAATTCACAGCGGTCGGAGTCACTTTGGAAGCAGCCATGACTAGATCGCCCTCGTTTTCACGATCGGCGTCATCGGTTACGATAACCATTCGCCCCCGACGGATGTCTGCAATAACTTCAGGAATCGGGTCAAACGGCTTTTTCATGAGGAGTCGAATGGATAGCACACGCGCATGTACAAGGAAAGGCCGCCGGCGCTGGTTTCAAAAAACTGGTGTGGGGAGGGTCTATTTGTAACGATAGAAACCATGTTGGACTCCCCCCTCCACCGCTCGCTTGCCATCCACAAAGGCTTGGTCGAGGTCAGTGCTTTGATTAATGGCATTTCTGACCATGAAGCTTTGTTGAGAGAGGTGCTGGACGTGGCGCGCAGGGTGATCGGAGCAGAAGCTGCATCGATTTTTATAGAAGAGGAGTCGAGCGGACAGCTGCGTCTTGAGATGGATGCGCGAGGGATCAAGGGAGTGGAGAAGCCAGGAATAGTGATTCCGCGCGGGGTGGGCATTGCGGGCTGGGTCTATGAAAAAGGCGCGCCGCAACTTGTTCCCGATGCCTATGCGGATAAGCGATTTTTTAAAGAGGCGGACAAAAAAACAGGGTTTAAGACACGCTCGATTCTATGCGCCCCGTTGATCGCTGGCGGTAAGACGATCGGCGTGCTGCAGCTGCTAAATCCACTTGGAAAGGACACTTTTGATCAAGTCGAATTGGAGGGCCTAGTGGCGCACGCAAATTTGGCGGCCACGGCAATTTGGAAGTTGCGCGCTCTAGATCGTGAGCGCGAGCGCGAGAGGCTCGAGCGGGATTTGGCTGTTGCCTCAGAGATTCAAAGTGAGCTTCTGGAGCGTGCAATTCCAGACATATTGAATGCTGTGACCTTTGCCGCGTACAATGTTCCTGCGGCATGGGTGGGAGGAGATTTTTACGGAGTCTTTGCGAGGGATGATGGAGGAACTGATTTTGTAATTGGTGATGTCTCTGGTAAGGGCATGCCAGCTGCTTTGTTAATGGCGCAGATACTGAGTGCGATGCCATTTGTGTTCCAAGCATCAAGTGATCCGGCAGCAGCCATGGAAATGTTAAACCGAACATTTTGCGCAGGAATGGTGCGCGGCATGTTTTTCACGGCGATTAGCGGACGAATGATGCCGGGACAGCGGAAGGTGGTATTGGCGAGCGCCGGGCATCCTTCGCCATTATTGGTTCGCAATCAGGGAGAAGCTGAGGAGTTAAGGGTTCCCATGGGGTTGCCTGTGGGAGTCATGCCCGTTTCTGCATACCAAAATTTCACTTTTGCATTGGGAGAAGATGAGCGCTTTGTGATCTACACAGATGGTCTTGCGGAATCACGCTGCCAATTCGATGGAAGAATGTTCCAAGACATATTGGTGACAGAAGCATCTGGTCCACCTGCCTCATGCAAGGGAATTCTGCAGAGGTTGGTAGACGCCGAGTTGAGGCATCGCGGGGCACACCCGGCGAGAGATGATTTGACGATGATGGTGGGCGCGTTCGAGTAAACGCTCTCGCGGATTGATTTTTTCGCAGATCAGAGGATGGTGGTGTCCTTGTATGTTTTTCGACGGACTGAAATTTCTCTTTATCTGCCTTGAGGTCATCTTGATTTTCAACCTGCTCATCGTGGTTCATGAGTTGGGGCATTTCCTTGCAGCACGCTGGCGTGGCCTTGTGGTCGATAAGTTCGCGATCTGGTTCGGCAAGCCGATTTGGAGCAAAACGATCGGTGGCGTTGAATATCGGCTCGGCTCAATTCCTGCAGGCGGGTTTGTAGCGATCCCTCAATTGGCCCCAATGGAGTCGATTGAAGGCGAGAGTGGGCAAAAACGGGAGCATCTGCCACCGGTCAAGCCTCTCGACAAAATAATTGTCGCCGCTGCTGGGCCGCTCTTTAGCTTCGGCTTGGCTTTTGCAATGGCTTGCATCGTATGGACAGTAGGAAAACCGCAAAGCGAGTTCGATGCCACGATCGTTGGATTTGTGAAGGAGGGGGGGCCCGCTGCCGAAGCCGGAATGCGGCCTGGTGATAAAATTCTTTCAGTCGACGGAAAGCCCGTGAAGCACTTTCTAAGCGGTACGGACAGTGTAAAATGGCGGGTGGTTCGGAGTGAGGGCGAAACGATCCCGATCGTGGTCGAGCGCGAAGGGCAGGAGATTTCGCTCAATTCAGGATGGAAAAAACCCGAAACCTCCAGTTGGCGGAGGCCCTCCTTGCGGGAAATACAGATCGGCCCGCGCATTGTTCCCGGGGTGGGATTTGTAGTGCGTGGAAGTTTGGCGGACCTCTCAGGGTTGAAGGCCGGAGACCTCGTCAGTGCTGTAAACGGAGTGCCGATTTTCAATCTGAGCGAACTCGGGCCGGTGATCGATGCGAACCGGGGGAAGACGGTAATGTTCGAGATCGAGCGGAGCGGTCAGCCTGTCATGGTTGATATCACACTGCCGCCAGCCTCGACGGATGCCACGGCAGTAGATTTTGGAATTGAGTGGGGGAGAACCGTGCTGGTGCATCCCTCGCCCCTTTCTCAGGTGAAGGATGCTGCAACGAGTATTTTCCGCATGGTCGGCGCGCTTCTATCACCGGCGTCAGATGTCAAAGCAGCGCATTTCAGCGGGCCGGTCGGAATCATGCGACTCTACTATCAAATCTTCGAGTCTGAGAACGGTTGGCGAATCGCGCTGGCTTTCAGCGTGCTGATCAATGTGAACCTCGCGTTGTTGAACTTGTTGCCATTTCCGGTTCTTGACGGCGGACACATCACGCTAGCGGTCATCGAGGCGATTCGGCGCAAGCCGATCAGCGTGCGAGTGCTAGAGGTTGTACAAACAGCATGTGCGCTGCTGCTTATCGGGTTCATGCTGTACCTCACCTTTTACGATGTCGGCGACATTGTTGCGGACGGTAAGACGCCTGTGGAACGGAGGAATTAAGCGTGGGGCTGGTGTTTCGCAGCCATTTTCCGAAGCGACCCAGCCGGGAGGTGCGCATCGGGCGAACGGCAGTGGGGGGTGAGAATCCGGTGCGCATCCAGTCAATGCTCACAAGCGACACGATGGATACTGCCGCGTGTGTTGCTGAGACGCTCCCGCTTGTTGCAGAGGGGTGCGAGATCGTGCGGGTGACAGCGCCAACAGTGAAGGATGCACGCAACCTCGAACGTATCCGTGCGGTATTGAACGAAAAGGGATGCGATATTCCCTTGGTTGCAGATATCCATTTCAAACCCGATGCCGCGCTGGAGGCGGCGAAATGGATCGAAAAGGTGCGGATCAACCCCGGCAACTTTGCCGACTCGAAAAAATTCCACGTGCGTGAATATTCCGATGTGGAATACGCCGCCGAAATTGATCGGATCAAGGACCGCTTTGCTCCATTGGTTCTTCTTTGCAAGGATCGCGGGATCGCAATGCGGATCGGCACCAACCATGGGAGTCTAAGCGACCGCATCATGAATCGCTTTGGCGACACGCCTGCCGGGATGGTTGAAAGCGCCATAGAGTTCGCCCGCATCGCGCGGACATTAGGCTTTCATGATTTTGTGTTCTCCATGAAGGCATCAAATCCAAAGGTGATGATCCATGCATACAGATTGCTTGTAGCTCATCTTGACGAGCTAGATCGCACAGATGGCGGAGGGTGGAATTATCCGATTCACTTGGGGGTGACTGAGGCCGGGGATGGAGAGGATGGCCGGATCAAAAGTGCGATTGGCATTGGAAGCCTTTTGGCTGATGGCATTGGGGACACGATTCGAGTGTCTCTCACAGAGGATGCGCGGCATGAGATTCCAGTGGCTAAGGCTCTGGCAGAGATTGCCATTCGCCGCTCTCCGTCTCCTGAGATGAGAAAATGGCCTTTCGATCCGTTCACTTATTCCCGTCGCGCCAGTTTGCGTATGGATGTGGGAGAATTCTCGTTGGGAGGTGGCGAGTTGGTACGGGTGGTGGTGAGGCGAGACGTCTTTGACAAGGTTGAGCACAAGCTGGATGGACTCGGCGACTACAGACCGGAAATTGTTTTTGAGGATGCTGGGATTGTTGAGCTTGATCCTTCGGATGAACACGCGGTGACGCGTGTCAATGCACTCAGGCATCCTGCGCTGGTAGCTGTGATCGATGGTTGCAAATTGCCGGTGATCGGAGCCTACCGATTGCTTGCATCGGTGCTGGATGAAAAGCACCCAATTTTATTGAAGGACACACTGGCAACTGGGAGTGACAACTTTTTACAGAACCTATTGCGTGCCGCGACAAATATCGGTTCGCTGCTTTGTGACGGCATTGGCGATGCAGTACTCGTTCAAGGGGAGAAGGCGCCAGGGCAATCCCTTCGCATCGCCTACAACACGCTTCAAGCCGCCGGGGTGCGAATTTTCAAGACCGACTATGTGGCTTGTCCGAGTTGCGGGCGCACATTGTTCAACCTCCAAGAGACCACGGCGCGTATCAAAGCCGCAACATCACATCTCAAAGGCGTAAAAATTGCTATCATGGGCTGCATCGTCAATGGTCCTGGGGAGATGGCTGATGCTGATTTTGGCTACGTCGGTGGAGCTCCCGGGAAGGTGAACCTCTATGTCGGCAAGAAACCGGTGAAATTCAATATTCCTCAAGGTGAGGCTGTGGATCGTCTGGTTGACCTCATCCACGAACACGGTCGTTGGGTCGAACCACAAGGCGTAACCGAAAGTGCGTGATCATCAATTTATGGGATACACTGGGTGAGTCATTAAAAGGGCGATCGCGCAGCAAGAGTTTCATCAGTCATATCCAATATGATTGTTGAAATGGATCCCTTGAGAATTGGCTTCTGCTGAAGATTTATCCGCTGCACGGCCTTCTTTATGGGGCGCCGTGGATGCCTTTATTGATTTTGATGGGCGTTAATTTCGGCCCACGCTGGTGTAAGCAAAGCCCGCGCTGCGCACAGTTTCAGGGTCGAGGAGGTTCCGACCATCGAAGATGACCGGAGTGTGCATCGCTTTCTTTAGTTCAGAGAGATCCACTTTGGTGAACTCGTTCCACTCGGTGGCAATGATGAGAGCCTCGGCTCCCTTGGCGGCTTCCAGCGGAGACTGAGCAATGCGAGCACCTTGAATGAGCTGGAACTCGATGGCCTTGTCTGCCCCTTTGGGATCGTATGTAACGACATCCGCCCCCTCGGCAACAAGGTCTTGGACAATTTGGACGGCCACGGAGGAGCGGACGTCATCTGTATCAGGTTTAAAGGTGAGTCCCCAAATAGCTATTTTCTTATCCTTGAGGACCCAAAGGGTCTCACGGATTTTCGCAATGAAACGTTCGCGCTGGGTGAGGTTGATTTTTTCAACTTCCTTGAGCAGTGTGAACGGCACGCCGAGGTCTTCACTGATGGCGATGAAGGCGGCAATGTCCTTCGGAAAGCAGGAGCCGCCATAGCCAATGCCGGCATTGAGAAAGTTCCTGCCGATGCGTTTGTCCATACCGATGCCGTCTGCAACTTTCTCGACATCCGCCCCGCTGGCTTCACAGATACGAGCAACGGCGTTGATGTAGGAGATCTTTAGGGCAAGGAAGGAATTGGCGGCATGCTTGATGAGTTCCGCTGAGTTGATGTCTGTGACGAGCACGGGGGCCATGAAGGGCTCGTAGATTTTTTGCATCAAGGCAACAGCGCGCTCGCTGTTGCCCCCGATCACGATACGGTCCGGCTTCATGAGGTCTGGCACGGCACAGCCCTCACGAAGGAATTCGGGATTGCTGACAACATCGAATTCAGCGCTACCCTTGTTGTAGCGGCGAATAGTGTCTGCGACCTTTTCCCCCGTTTTTACCGGCACTGTGCTCTTATCTACGATCACGCGGTATTGACCGGGTTTGAGAACAGCCGAGATCTCGCGTGCGACTTTCTCGATGTAGGAAAGGTCGACACTGCCGTCCGGTTGGGGCGGAGTGGGGACAGCGATGAAAACAACATCAGATTTGTCCACTCCCTCCTCGGTGCTGGTAGTGAAGCTCAGGCGGCCGGCGGCGACGTTGCGGTGGAGGAGTTCCTCAAGCCCAGGTTCGTAGATCGGAACCTCGCCGTTAAGAAGCTGAGCCACTTTTTTCTCATTGTTATCCACGCAAATGACGTGGTGCCCGACTTCAGCAAAGCAAGCGCCAGAGACGAGGCCGACGTATCCAGATCCAATAATGCAGAGTTTCATGGGTAGTGTGATGGTTTAAAATCCTTATTCGATTGTTCCGGCCGGCTCCTGCGAGTCAGCATCGGGACTGAATGGGAGAGTGAAGGAAAGTTCCGGGGCGTCCTTGAGTGTCATCATAAGAAGAAGGCCAAATTCCTGGTCGCCGCCCATATTATCGCGGACTTCGGCGCCCAGTGATGCAACCCAGCTGGTGAGGTCGCGGTTGATGAAGTAGCGCTGGTATTGCATGATGCCCGTGTTGAATTCGTATTGTTCGTAGAGGCTTACGCTCCAGTTATCGTTGACGCGCCAGTAGGCGGAGAAGTTGAGCTGACTATCGTCAGTGAAGTAATCGTTGCCGTCGATATATCGGTGACCAATTGAAAAGCGAACATTACTGGTGGGCATGAAGCCGATCTGGGTGTTGAGCTCGGTGAAGCCTTCGGTGGCGACTGGAAGTTGGGAGGTTACGGCAATATAAGACCATGGGACGGGATTGAACTGTAAAACGTTGAAGACGTTTGAGACTGGCGCATCCGAGTAGGGATTGTCGAAATTGACGTCCATGAACGTGTTCAGGCTGAACCACTGGTAGGTGGCGTTGTTGCGGCGGGTCTGGAGGCGCTGGGCAACACCTAGGCGGGTAATGTTCCAAGTGTCTATTGAGTCGATTGCAGTAAACTGCGGGAAATCAAGAGCGAGAACTTGGGTGGAGGGGACGACACGGTCAAACTGGTAGATATCTTCCGGGCGTTGGCCCATATTATAAACACCTGAGTAGTTTATGTAGGGCTCCACGATATGGCGAAGGCCGTCCAAGCCCAACCAATTGCTCTGGACCTGCTCAAATGAACGGGAGAATTTTGTGGAGAGGGAGAGGCCGTAGTTTACAACCGGGCGGAAGAGGGCTCCTTTTTTGACGAGTACTATGGAGGGAGCGTTGAGCGAGTTGCTATTATTAGAAGCGTCTGAGGAAAGTGAGTTGAACGACCCGCTCTGGCTGTAGTAAGTTCCACGGACACCGGCCTTCGGGCTGATGTTCAGCCATTCAAAGAGCTTCGTTGGTAGGGACCATTGGTGATAAGTATCGAAGCGAGTTGCTGAATAGTCGGGATAGTCGGCTTGCCCAAAAGAGGGATTATTCGAGAAAGCACGAGAAAGTGATGCCACTCCAGTCTCACCATCATATTGCACTGGAAGCCCCATGAAGGGCTGCTGTTTGAAGTCAACAACGAATTCAGGTTTGCGCTCAGTGACCTCCTGGAAGTCATTAGCCTGCCAGCGTCCAATGAGGCTTAGTGTATAATCTTCGTCCCATTTGGTGAGTGATAGAGAATTGTCCGGCTGCGGATCAGTGCGGTAAATGCTGGGGTAGAAATCCTCCAGAAAATCTATATCACTAAGGAGATTGATATCCGCTGTGCCGTAGATGTCATCTGTAACAAAAAGGCGTTGTTGGAACGAAACACGATAGCGGTTCGTGGTTCGGGTTTCGGGAGGTTCGCCAGGGGCTTCAATGGTCTTGAAATCTGTGGTTTCAAAAACATAGTCGGTACTGAGCGTTCCATAATTTCTGTTTTCCAAACCATAAGCCATATCGAGATCCAATCCTGCCGATGGCCCTAATTCGGTGCGTTCCTCGAGGCGAAACGTGCCATTGACGCCATCGGTTACGGGAAAGCTATAGCCGAGAAGGAGATAAGCTCCCCAGCGGGAATCATAACCCGGCAGAAACTGGAAACCCGAGTTGTTCATGTTCGAATAGAGGTATGGTAGCCAGAACACAGGCGTCTGGCCGACATACAGTATAGAATTTGTCAGGATGACACGGCTGTTGGGATAAAATCGCATGGATCGAGGACGGACGCGGAAATCCGGCTGTGACGAGTCGTGGGTGGTAACTGATGCGCGCCGAATATGGAACTCCTTAGGGTTGACTGAGCGAAAATTGAATGCGCGAAAATACATAGGGTATTCCGATCCGGAGAACTCGAGCGCACGCATCTGCTTGGTTTCCAAATTAAACAGCGCCCGCTGTCCCGTAAGGATTTGATCGGGAGTGTAGACGCGGATGTTACCCACGAGAAGAACATCCCGCGTTTCTGGGTTATATTCAGCATAGTCACAGAAA